>NZ_AP019779.1:311666-623333 GCF_019669925.1 Methanobrevibacter arboriphilus | reverse complement strand
TTATCGATGTTCTATGATAGAACCTGAACATAAAGAGCGTGATCAAGCTTCAGAACATCTTTTCAAGAAAATTGGCAGTACTGGAACTGGATGTGGTCCAGCTAACGCTGATAGAGTACTTAGAACAGCTAAAATGGCTCAAGACCTTCCTGAACTTGAAAATTATACTACTGATGTTCCTTTGGCAGTTAATGAAGCTATTGACAATGGTGAGGAAGTTTTTATTGAAGGATCTCAAGGCTTTGGACTTTCTCTTTATTATGGAACTTATCCTTTTGTAACTAGTAAAGATACAACAGCTAGTACTTTTGCAGCTGATGTTGGAGTAGGACCAACTAAGATAGATGATGTTATCATCGTTTTTAAATCTTATATTACTCGTGTAGGTGAAGGACCTTTCCCATCTGAAATGCCTCAAGATCAAGCTGAAGAATTGGGCATTGAAGAATATGGTACTGTTACAGGAAGAAGAAGGAGAGTAGGTCTTTTTGATATGGATTTAGCTAAGGAAGCTTGTATGATAAATGGTGCAACTCAAATAGCTTTAACCTGTGTTGATCGTCTTTTCCCTGATTGTGAAAGAACTCAGGATTACTCTGCACTTTCTGGGGAGACTAAGAGTTTTATTGATGAAATTGAAAAAGAAACTGGTGTTCCTGTTACAATAATATCTACTGGTCCTGATTTAAAAGATACTATTGATTTAAGGAAAGAATTATTATAATTAATTTAAATATAATATTAAATCGTATATTATACTTTCTTATTATATTTTTTTATTATATTCTCTTATTATTTCTATTATTATATTTTTTATTATATTACATACCTATTTTTATAGAATAGAATTTATTTTTTAATAATTATTCATTTTTTAATAATTATTTTAATATTTATTTTTAATTTAAATTATGGCAAATTCTGTAAATTTAAGGGTTTATTTTAATAATAAAACTTTTATAAGTATTTTTCATTTTATTCTTGCTATTCCATCTACTTTGTCGAAATCTTTGTCAAAACTGATTATTTTTTCAGCTTTTAACTCTTTCATTTTTTCAACTATTAAAACATCAACTAAAGATAAGCTTCCATCATATTTCAGATGATTAACCATCGCTTTATCATATAAATTGTTTGTGGTGAGAATTGTATAATTATCTTTAATATTATTATATACTATATTAGCTTTTTTACCTCCTCCAAGATAACCCACTTTAGCTATTGTTTCTAATATTACTCCATCGGTTACCATACAATTGTCTTCTTCTTTTATTACATCTAATAATGATATTGCATTATTATGCCATTGATCTTTTTTAATAGTTAGTGCAATAAAATAACATGAATCAATGAAAATCAAGTTTATAATCTCCTTTTCAATTTTTTTAGATCATGTTTACTCATTTTTTTTAATTCTACTGCATCTGTAGGGGTTTCTAAATCAATTATTCCTATAATATCTCTTAATTTACTTTTTTCACGGAACTTGATTTTTATTTCACCATTATCATCTTCTATCCATTCAACAATATCATTTGGCTTTAAGTTATATTTTTTCCTTATTTCAGAGGGGATTATTGTTTGATTGTTATCATAAATTTTACTACTTATCATAGCTAATCACCAATTATATATTATATTGATAGTTATACTTAAATCTATTCAAGACAATATTCTTTTTTGGCTATCTATTTTAATTTTATATTTTATTATCACTAATTCAAATGTTTTATCTTTTATCTATTTTTAGGATTTTATATCTTAATCGAAGTGTTTTAATTGTTTATTATTGTATTAACTATTTTCAATAGTTTTTTATTTTTCATTTTTTATCTTTATTTTTTATTATTTTTATTGAATAGAATTTATTTTTTAATAATTATTCATTTTTTAATAATTATTTTAATATTTATGCTCAGTTTTTTTTATTATTTTTAATAATCATTTAATTTTAATTTCAGGGGTAGCTATTGTTTTTGTTTTAGGTAGTAATTAGTAATATTTATATAGAAGTATTTTTATATTATATTTATAACATAGTGAGTGTTCTCATTGTATTCGTTTTTCTTATATTGTATATTTATAATAGGAGTGAAAAATATTTTATTTAAGGATATATTTAGGGATAATTGTTTTATTTTATTTATTTTTGTGTTAACTTTCTTATTTTTGAGTTTGTCTAGTGTTAGTGCAGCTGAGTATAATTTTACTAGTTCTAATATTACTGATGATTTTCAAAGTGTTATTGATAATGATACTGATGATAAGTTAGTGATTAATCTTGATGATGGTGATTATAGTTTGGATCAGATTAATGTGTCTCGTAATGCTACTATTCAAGGTAAAAGTCGAAATACTAAAATAGTTGGAACAGGAAATGGTATTTTATTTAATATTAAATCAAATAATGTTAAGATTATAAATTTAACTATCACTGGTTTTGATACAGCTATACAATCTAATAATGGTGATTTAAGGATTGATGGTAATAACATCACAACTAATGGTATTAGTATTGATATACATAGTGTTGGTAATGATTTAAAAGGAATAAACATTGAAAATAATATCATTGTTTCTTCAATTGCTAATTATAATCGTGGGGCTCTTTATATTTCTGCTCTTGATAATAGTAATATTATTATATCTGTTTCTTTAATTGGTAATAATATAAGAGGTAATAGTCCTAGTGATTCTAATGGTGTTCGTATTCGTGGAGCTGGTTGTAGTAATAATATAACTTTCACCAACAATAACATCACAGGATCATATGGTGGTATTTATCTGTATGGAGCTAGTAGTAACAACGCTAATATATCTTTCATTAACAATAACATAACAGGAGAATCTCGATATGGTGTTTCTTTTGATGCATCTAGTAGTAACAACTCATGGTTTCAGTTTTCTAACAACAAAATCATAGGATCATATGGTGGTGTTGATTTGTCTGTAGCTATCAGTAGTAACACCAATATATCTTTCACTAACAACAATATTATAGGAACACCTAATGGCGTTCATCTATTCTCATACAGTAGCAAAAACACTAATATATCCTTCAATAACAATAATATCACTGGAATATCAAATAAAGGTGTTCAACTATCTTCATACAGTAGTAACAACACTAATATATCTTTCATTAACAATAACATAACAGGAACAGATTGTGGTGTTGATTTATCTGTATACAAAAACAGCAAATCACAAGTTATCTTCACCAAAAATAATATCACAGGGGGGCTCTATGGTGTGTATGTTTATTCTTTTGAAGGTAATATTAGTGGTGTTAGTTTTTTGAATAATAATATAACTTCTTATTATGGTGATGGATTTTATTTTGAATACTTTGAATCTCCTGATAGGATAATACCAATTACATCTATTAATATAAGTAATTTTACAATTAATTATAATAGTATTTTTGCTACAAATGGAATTGGTTTGAATTTTGCTGGTTTATATTCTAAATGTCGTGTTAATGTTATTGTCAAATATAATCATATTAATGCTCTTATTGGCGTGAATATCACTGGTTTTAATCTGAATAGTAGTTTTGATTATAATTGGTGGGGTTTTAATGATATAAATGGTAAGATTTTAGGTATTAATACTAAAAATCATTATATATTAAATATTATCAATATTTCTAGTTTAAACAACCTTAAACATGGTGATAATGTTTCATTTATCTTTCTAGTATTGAATACTACTTTAAAAAATGATTGTGTTGAGAATTTACCTTATTTTGTGGTGAATGGTACTTTTAATGGTGTTGAGTATATTACTAGTACTAATGATTTGTTTGAGAATAATTTCACCATTTTTGGTGGTAATCAGACTTTAGATGCTTCTTTGGATGATCAATATGTGACTTTTAATTTCATTGTTAAAAACATTACTAATTCCACTATTGTTATTAGTCCTTATACTGTTAATATTGGTGAAAATATTGCTATTTATGGTCAATTAGATGGTTATTCTGGTGATGGTTCTGATTTTTTAACTGTTAGTATTGATGGTAATGATTTTAATGTTACTGTTGAGGCTGCTGGTGGTTGGAATTATAATTATACTGCGTATTCTACAGGAAACATAAGTGTAATTATCAGTTATTGTGGTAATGAAAATTATACTGGTTTTATCAATGCTACTAGTTTTAATGTTGCAAAATATAATACAAATAGTACTATATATATTAATCCTTTAAATGTTTTTGTTGGTGATAATGTTGTTATTAGTGGTTATTTAGCTAATTATACTAATATTGGTGTGGTTAATGTTATTGTTGATGGTCATAGTTACTTAGTGGATGTTAATGATACTACTGGTTTTTGGAGTTTAAGTTATATAGCTACTCATGCTGGACTTATTGATGTGATTGTTGCTTTGTTTGGAAATCCTTTTTATGAGGATTTTACTAATTCTACTAATTTTGATGTTATAAAAGCTGATACAAATAGTACTATTGTTATTGATCCTTTAAACGTTTTTGTTGGTGATAATGTTGTTATTAGTGGTTATTTAGCTAATTATACTAATATTGGTGTGGTTAATGTTATTGTTGATGGTTTTAGTGAGTTGGTTGGTGTTGATAATGTAACTGGTTTTTGGAGTTTAGATTATACAGCTAATCGTGCTGGAGCTGTTAATGTGATTGTTGGTTTGTCTGGAAATCCTTTTTATGAGGATTTTAATAATTCTACTAATTTTACTGTTAAAAAGTTTAATGTGGTTTTTACTTTAGCTGTTTTTGGTAAAAATAATTATGGTGAAACTATTAAATTGAAATCTAAGTTAACTAAGTCTACTAATAATGGTTTGTCTTTGAAAGGTAAGTTAGTTAAGTTTTATGTTAACAATAAACTTGTTGGTAGTAAAATAACTGATCTTAGCGGATTAGCTTCCTTTAATTATAAAATTGTTTCTACTAAAAAATTAACTTTTAAAGCTGTTTTTGCTGGTGATTCTGAATATAATAATAAAACATCAAACATTATAACTAAAACAATATCTAAAGCTAAAATTACCATGATTTTAAGCAATAAACTTTATAAAAAGAAGATTAAAGTTACATTAAGGTTTAAAGGAAAACCATTAAAAACTAAATGGGTTAAATTTTATGTTAAAGGAAAATATATTGGAAAAGCTAAAACCAATAGTAAAGGGGTAGCTTTATTCAAATATACTAAAAAACATGGAAAATTAGCTGTCAAAAGTGTTTTTATGGGGGATAATTTATTTAAAAGTATTCAATATTCACGAAAAATAAAATTATAATATTGAAGGGAGTATAAAAACATTTTTAAGGTATTTTACGAGAGTTTTGTATTATTCAATCTATAAAACATTTAATATTTTATAAAATTCTAAAAATAGGACTATTTTTCTTTTTTTATAGTTTATTACCAAAGATTTGCTACAGATGATTAATTCTGATCAATATTTAATATTTCTAAATATTCTTAATTGGAATTAAAATATTTTTAGAAGTTTTTTATAAAAATTTGAGAGTGATTATCTATTTCAATTTTTCAGTATTACAATATTATATACTTCTTTTTTAAATTTATATTTTATATTTTATAGATTATCTTTATTTTTTGTTGTTTTTATTGAATATATCTTTATTAGATATAGTTTTTTTATTACTTATTTCAATATTTATCCTTATTTTTTAATTACTATTTTTTTATTAAATAAAGGCTCATTCTCATTTTAATATTTATTTTTCTTTTATTTTTAATTTAGAGACGGGGGTAGCTATTGTTTTTTGATTTTTGGTAGTAATATTTATATAGGAGTATTTTTATATTATTATATTGTAACATAGTGAGTGTTCATTTTCATTATGTTATTATTTTTTTGGCTTTGTAGAAACCCTTTTTTTATTATATCTGATTGATTGGATAATGAGGTGAAAAAAATTATGGAAAGTAAAAATTTTGTGCGAGATTTTCATAATGAAATAGGAAATTATAGGATGTTTAAATTATATTTAGTTATTATTGGATTGTTTTGTGTTCTTTTTTTAAGCTTTAATTGTGTTTCTGCCATTGAATTTAATGCTACTACTGATGATAATGTTACTGCTATTTTGAATAATGTTAGTGCAAATTATACTAGTGATGTGAATATTATAAATCTGGCTAATGGTACTTATAATAGTTCCAATTTTCAAACAACCTCTCCTGCTACATTAAATAATGTTAAAAATTTAACTATACGTGGCTCAGGTAATGGTAATACTATTATTAATGTTGGAAGTGCTTTTATTCAGCCGAATAATTCTAATATTACATTTGAGAATATTAATCTTAATGTAATTACTCCTATTATTGTTAGAAACACTGCAACTAATCTATATTTTATTAATTCATATTGGTATGTTCAATATTATGGTGATACTACAAAACATTTCAATAATTTGTATTTGTATAATTCTACTATTTTCATGAATCCACCAGCTGTTTCTATGGGTCAGGTTCAAAGAGGTATATATTGTACTAATGTTTATGCTTATGATAATTCATATATTAATATTAGACCAGGAACTGCAAGTTGGAATAATGGTGGTACTGCTCAAGTTTTTTATATTGTAGCTAATGTTTATCTTACAGATTCAAGATTGTATTTTACCTCGAATTATGCTGCTGCTGCTCTTTATAAAGCTGGGGTTTTAGGTAATTTAGTAGCTAATCGTTCCGATCTATACTATTACTCTTATTCTAGACTTAATAAGGCTTATTATCCATATTTTATTCAGGGTAGGGTTGATATTTATAATTCTACAATTTATGCTTATGGTAGAGAATATCTAGATCGGGTAAATGTCAATTTTGCATCGTCTGGTACTATTCAGAATAGTGTTTTCTTACCTGGTTCTTTTATTCGCTCTGGAACTGTTAGTGCTAATTATAATTTTTTCATGGATCAGCCAGGTTCAAGTTGGAGTAATGTTAATTATCCTAATTTTCAAGTTTCGTATCGGTATTATTATGATGAAGTGATTGGTACCTCGGATGGTAATGAGATATTGACTGTGGATATGTTTAAATTAACTAATGATCCTGGTTTATCTAATGTTTATTATCTTCCTTTTAAAATTGTTATTAGTAATCTTACTGGTTCATCTAATAGTACTCTTGAGAATGGTACATTGGAATTATATGATACCAGATTTAATCTAAAATTATCCAATATTAATGTTACTAAAATTGCATTTAATTATAGTATATATTATACAGATAAGGATGGTAATAGTATTTTATATAAATCGGGTGGTCTTGATAAATATTTTAAGGCTGTAACTATTCCTGATATGTTTTATACTCATAGGGATAATATTACTATTACTCGTTTTAGTCCAGATGGAGTTAATTCATCGGGTAATATTTCTATTTATATAAATAATTCTCATATACTTGATTTGGATTTGAATGATTATGATGATGGAATCTTTGTTTTTTGCCCATATGAAGATTTAAATTCTTCTTATCAAGATTTATACTTTAACTTTAAATATACAAATTATATTAATTTCACTGTTGTGTATAATGGTGATGCTGATTTTAATCGTCAAAATCAAAGTGTAAGTATTTATCCTTTTTCTACTATCATTGTGGATGATGTTCATGTTGGTGATACTGCGGTTATTACTGGTGTTTTAGCTAATTTTACTGTGATTGGTTTTGTTAATGTTACTGTTGATGGTAAATTGTACAGTGATGTTGTTGTGGATTCTACTGGTGGTAATTGGACTGTAAGTCATCTAACTAATCATACAGGAACTTATAATGTTGCTGTTGAGTATATTGAGTCTGATATTGGTAATTTTACTGGTTTTAGTAATAGTACAAGTTTTGAAGTTAGTAAGTTAGCTAGTAATTCTAGTATTGTTATTCCTGTTGATATTAAGGTTAATGAAACAGTTTTAATTTCTGGTGTTTTAACAGATGAGAATAATAATACAATATCTGGTGCTAATTTAGAAGTTATTATTGATGGTGAAACCTTTAATGTGACTACTGATTCTGATGGTTTTTGGAGTTTAAATTATACTCCTGAACATTCTGGTGTCTTTAATTTATCTCTCTTTTATCAGGGTGATAGTCGGTATGATGGTTTTGTTGAAAATAAGGCTTTTAATGTTAGTAAGTTAGCTACTACTTCTAGTATTAATATTCCAAGTAATGTTAAAGTAGGAAAATCGATTAGTGTTTCTGGTGTTTTGACTAGTGGTGGTAAACCATTGGCTAATAGGATTATTAGTGTTATTGTTGATGGTAAAACTTATAAGGTTACTACTAATGGTCTTGGTGTTTGGAAACTTTCCTATACTCCTAAAATAGCTGGAAAATCTACTATGAAGGTTTATTTTGCTGGTAATGATGTTTTTGCTGGCTTTAATGTTAGTAAGACTTTTAAAGTAGTTGGAAAAGCTAAGATTAGTATTGTTAAGATTTCTAAGCTTGTTAAAGTAGGTAAGTATAAAGGTTTTAATCTTTATAGTAAAATTTACACCATTAAAAACTTGGGATCTGTTGTGGGTTCTAAGGATTATGTTAAGTATTTTAAGAATTGGTATTTGGAGAAATTGTCTAAGACTAGTAAAATTGTTAAGTATCAGTTTAGTGCTAAGTCTAGGGTTTTAAAGGTTCAAGCTAAGAATTTAGGTGTTGGAAAACAAGTTAAAATAAAAATACTAGTAACATACAAAAAAAGACTATAAAAATTGTAATTATTTTTTAAGGGAGAGTTTTTAATTTTTTTCTCCTTTTATTATTATTTTTTTTAATTTTATTATATTATTATAGGTTTATATTTCTTTAAAGCCTTTATAATTGTTATATTTGTTTTTAAAGTATTTTATTTTTTTCTCTTTTTTTATTTATTGTGTTTTTATTTTTTAGATTCCTGTTTTGATCTGATTGATTGATAAATTTTTTAATAGTTTTTATTGATTAAATACATATTCATTATTTATATATTAGCATAAATTATTTATTACTTGATTAATAAACTAATTTATTATAAAATACTTTATTATAAACTACTTATTAATAAAATATTATTATTTAATTAAATTTATTTTAAGGTTTTCCATTCATAAATTTTTTAAATGGGGAATATTATGTTAAAAGAAGTTAAAAAACTATTTCCTATTCTTAAATGGGGGAAAAGTTATAATAAAAAGTTTTTAAGACTTGACGTTATAGCTGGAATAACAGTTGGAGCAATAACTATTCCAGAAGCTATTGCTTATTCTTCTTTAGCAGGTTTACCTCCTCAAGCAGGTCTTTATGCTGCTTTCGCTGCTTTACTTGTTTATTTTATTTTTGGAACATCTAATCAACTTTCTATTGGTCCAACATCTGCATTATCTATTTTAGTTGGTTCTACTATTGGAACTATGACTATTGTCAATCCTTCTAATTTTTGGGCTATTGCCTCTTTTGTAGGGTTGTTGGTAGGTATTTTTTCTATTGTAGCTTGGATACTTCACATGGAATTTATTTCAAGAGTAATATCTAGAAGTGTTTTAACTGGTTTTTCTGCTGGTGCTGCTGTTTATATAATGGCAACACAATTATCTAAATTGATGGGTATAGATGGTGCAACTGGAGGTTTTTTTAGCAGAATAGCTTTTATTGGAACTCATCTCTATGAGATTAATATAATTACATTAGCTATTGGGATACTATCAGTTTTTTATCTTCTTTTAAGTGAGAAATATCTATCTAAATTACCTAATGCTTTAATAATTGTGGCTGTTCCTATATTATTATTTACTTTTATCGATTTAAGTTGGCTAGGTGTTAGTTTAGTTGGGAATATTCCTGCAGGTTTACCTATGTTTGAAATTCCAAAAATACCTAGCATTGATTTGGGTCTTATAGTTTATTTAGCAGGATTTTGTTTTATTTTAAGCTATGTTGAAGGAATGGGTACTACTAAAATATTAGGATTAAAGAGAGATGATGATTCAGCAGATAGTAACAAAGAACTTCTTGCTTTGGGATTATCTAATATTTCATCTAGTATTGCTCAAGGATTTCCAGTTGGTGGAAGTTTCTCAAGGTCTGCAATCAATGAAGAATCTGGTTCACAATCTCCATTTTCAAGCTTGGTTTCTGCTTTAATTGTTATTATTGTAATATTATTTTTTACAGAATTTTTTAGCCATCTTCCTGAGACTATTTTAGCTGCCATTATAATTGTAGCTGTTACTAAGATTTTTAATTTGAAAGAACTAAAAAGATATTATATAATAAGTAAAAAAGAGTTTGTTTATGCTATAGTTACAGCTGGAGGAGTTTTATTTTTAGGAATTTTGCAAGGTGTTGTTGTTGGAGTTGTAATTTCTGTTTTAGGAATATTATATAATATTTACAACCCACATATTGTTGAATTAGGCCGTGTAAAAGGTACAAGGTTATATAAGGATATACGATTCCATGAACCTGTTGAAACTATTTCTAATGTTCTCATACTAAGGATTGATGGTGCTCAAGTTTTTCTTAATTCTGAAAATATTGATAATGAAATATTAAAAAGAATAAAAGAAAGAAAGGAAATTTCTGTTCTGGTTTTAGATATGGGTAATACTGACTATTTAGATATGGCAGGAGCTGAAAATTTAGAGCTTTTACATGGAATTTTAGCTAAAGAGGGAATTGAACTAAGATTGGCTCATTTAAACTCTCCCGTTAGACAATTATTATGGAAAATGGGTCTAAACAAAAAATTAAACATGTATAAGGGTATTTATCCAACTATAGATGATATTGTAAATAACTGGGAAAAAAAGTATTATGATGAAGAAGAGAAATAACTATATATTTCGTTTTATATTTTTACTTTAATATATTATGTGTTTTAATATTATTGTGTATTTTCATATCTGATATTACTATGTTACTTATTTTAATATACTTATTTTAATATATAGATAAATTTAATGTTTGTTATTACTTATAAAAATTTTTTATTTTTATAAAGCTAAAAAAGAAGCTTTTATTATTTATAATTTTTTATTATTTATAACATTTCCATGAGTATAATTTTTTCATGAATTTATATAATTTAGCAAATTTTATATAGTATGAATAAAATATAATATAATGTTATTATAGCGAGTATTCTCTATAGTAACCCTCCTCAATTATAATATTTCTTGAACATATGTTTCATAGTTTTTCTGTTTTCTTAAAAATTAAAAAATATTCTATATTTACCTACCTTATATTATATTTAGCATCTAAATTATTATAATTGAAGGAGGATTTATTTTATTTTAGTATTATGTTTTATTTTAGTATTATTATTTTTTTTAAAAAAAATAGTGTATTGTATACATGAAATTTAGATATATTCTTTGTAAAATATTAACTTATATTTTTAAAGTTTTTCAATTATTAAAACAGCTTTTTTGTTTTAATGTTCCATATTCACCATTTTTTATAGCTTTTTCTGTAAAATCTAAAGATTTTTCAATGGATATATTCAAATTATTTCTATTCAAATCATTTGTATTTAGATAATTTGTATTCAAATTATTTGTATTTAGATCATTTTTTTTTATTAAATAACTTGTTAAAGCAGCTGAAAATGTGCATCCACTACCATGAGTATTTTTTGTTTCAATAAGAACTTTTCTGATAGTTTTTAATTCATTATTGGTTTTGTTAAAAATAGTATTGATTCCATTTAGATGCCCTCCTGTTATTATAACATTAGAAATCTTTCCAATTTTATAAGCTGCTTCTTTAGCATCATCAGGATTCTCTATCTTCATTCCTGCTAGAATTTCTGCTTCAGCAACATTTGGTGTTGTAATTATAGACTTTGGAAGAAGATATTTTCTGAGAGCATTTGCAATCATTTCTTTTGATTTTTTTATATCTCTTTCATCTTTTAAAAGAGATCCTCCAGCACTTGCAATCATCACTGGATCTACTACAATTTTGATATCATACTCTTTAATTTTTTTAGCTACAGTTTTTATTATTTCTGGAGAATATAACATTCCTGTTTTCCCATAGTTAATATATTCTCCATATCCATCAAATATTGAGTCAAATTGTTCTTTGATATATTCTGTATCTATTGGCATTAATGAAAATACTTTATTGGGGTTTTGCGAAGTTAATGCTGTTATAACTGAAGTTCCATGAATACCAAGAGCTTGAAATGTTTTCATATCTGCTATTATTCCTGCTCCTCCTGATGGATCTAGTCCTGCTATTGAAATTCCCATCATCTAATCATCTTTTTTAGATTTTTAACTTTTATTTTACGTATTTAATTAAAATTTAATTAGTTTTTATCTATTTAATTAAAGTTTAATTATTTAATTAGTGTTTAGCTATTTGATTTAAATTTAATTATTTAATCAAATTTAGTTATTCAATCAGGTCTTGTAACTTTTAGTCTTTCTGCACCATGAATAGATTCAACACCTATTTTTAAATCTTTTAAATAGCTTTGTGCTTCACATCCTGATCCATGAATCATTATTTCTCCGAGGTCTTCTGCTATGTTCACATCAAGAGACATATAAAATGAATCATATATTACAGGGTCAAATCCATTTTTATTTGCTTCTTTAATATGATTTTTGAAGCTAAATTCCCCAAATTTCATATCGATAGATAATGGTTTTATTATAAGACCATTTGTTCCTCCTCCTTTAGAAGGAACTATCACAAAATCAAGAGCTTTCGCTGATTCAATTAACGCATCAATGTTTGTTTTAGAAATTAAAGGGATGTCTGATGGAACAATAAACACTTTTTTGGTTTTATGCCTACACCAGTCCATAGCTTGAGAAATTGCAGTGTTTAAATTTAAACCTTCATTTTCCACCAATGTTAGAACTTCAAGTTTGTTTGCATATTCTAATACTTCTTTATCTGCACTTATTATAACTATCTCATCAACTACAGATTTTAATGTTTTTGTCACATCTTTAAGCATAGCTTTAAGAAGTTTTTCCCTTTCCTTTAACTCTAAAAAAGGAGATAATCTTGTTTTTGCATTTGAAAATCTTGATACTGGTATGATCGCATATATTTCATCCATTTTACCTACTCTTTATTAGTCTTATTGATTTTTTATTATTAATATGATTATTACTAATGGGATTATTGATATTATTATCAATATTATTTTTATAATTTCAATTATTCTTTATTATTTTAATAAGTTTTAGCCATTAAAGCAGTATATTTGCCTTCTTTACCACAATGGATACATTTTGAACCATCAATATCTTTGCAATAATCGCTATTTTCTGATTGAGTTCCAAGTATATCAATTTCAGTTATTTCCTCTATTACTTTTCCACATTCTTCATTCCCACACCATGTAAATGAAACAACTTTTTCATCTTTAATTAATTCATTTACATTATCTAAGCTTTTTGTTGAAATAATAGAGTCGTTCATTTTTTTCCAAACTTGATTTTTCATATTTTCAGATATTTCTTTAAACATTTCTTCAATTTTTGAAACATAATCAGATTCTAAGTCAATTTCAACTTTTTCAAGATTATCTCTTCTAACAATCACTGCTTTGTTGTTTTCAAGGTCTCTTGGTCCAAGTTCTATTCTTATTGGTGATCCATTTAATTCCCATTCATAAAACTTTTTACCTGGACGAATATCTCTAGTATCCATACTTGTCCTTATGTTATTAGATTCAAGGGAAGATTTTATTTCTTCACATTTGTTTAAAACTTCTTCTCCTCCTTTTTTAAATATGATAGGGATTATTGTAACTTGGTTAGGTGCAATTTGTGGTGGAAGTCTGAGTCCTTTCTCATCACCATGTATACCAATTACAGAAGCTATTACTCTATCAGAAAGACCATAACATGTTTGATAAACATAATCATGAGTACTTTCAGCTGTTTCATAGGTAATATCAAATGTTTTTGCAAATGTTTGACCTAAATTATGGACTGTTCCAATCTGCAGTGTCTTTCCATCAGGCATTAATGTATCAAAAGCCATTGTATAATCAGCACCTGGGAATTTGTCCCATATTGGTCTTTTACTTAAAAGATAAGGAATAGCAAGAGTATCAAAAAATTCTTTATAAATTTTAATAGCTTCTTTCACTTGTTCATCAGCTCCTTCTTTGGTTGTATGAACAGTATGGGCTTCTTTAAATGTTGTTATTTCTCTTACTCTTATGAGTGGTCTTGTATGTTTTGTTTCATATCTAAATGTATTAACAACTTGATAAAATTTCATTGGAAGGTCAATATGGGATCTTACCCAAAGAGAAAACATAGGATACATTGCTGTTTCACTAGTTGGGCGTATAGCTAATTTTTTATTTAATTCCTTTTGCCCTCCGTGTGTTACCCAGTAAACTTCATCTTCAAATCCTTTTACATGTATTCCTTCTTTTGCTAATTCATCTTCAGGCACAAGTAGTGGGAATAATACTTCTTCATGATCTTTATCTAATAGTTTTTTAAGAGGTTCAATAATATGTTTTCTTAATTTAAATCCTTTAGGTAACCACACACTCATTCCTTTTATTGGATATCTTGAGTCAATTATTGATGCTTCTTCTAAGATATTATGATACCATTGGCTGAAATTTTCCATTTAATCACCTGAATATTAGTAATAATTATTTTCATTGATTTTTAACATTTATCTTTATTTTTATTTTCTTTTTTAATTTTTATAATTTTTTAAAGAAAATATAATTTTTATTTTAAATAATAGCTATTAATTTCAAAATTAGCCTAATATTAGTCTAATATTAATTTATTACCAATTTAGTATTAGTTTAATATTAGTTTTATTGTTAGTTATTTATTAATTATTAGTTAGAATTAATTACTAGTTAAAATTAATTATTAGTTAAATTGATAATAATTTAAATAATTAATAAGTTAATGGATACTATATTATAAATTGGACGAACTCTAAACATTTTATCTAATAGTTATCTAATAGTTATAATATTCATATTATTTTATTAATATATAAATTATATTTCTAAATTATTTCTAATTATATTATTGATTATATTTCAAAGTATATTCATAATTATATTAATAATAATTATTCTAGTATATTTATAAACTATATTTCTAGTTATATTTCTAAAATATATTTCTAATTATATTTCTAATTAACCCTAATTATATTTCAAGTTATATTACTAATTATATTTAATTTATATTTCAAGATATATTCATAGCTATATTCATAAATATTTCTAGTTATATTTTTAATTATATTCTATTTAATTTATTATTTTTACTAAAAAATCAAAACTTATTTTATTAGTGGAGGCAAATATATATTATAAGATTATAGGAGATAATTATGGATTCCAAAAAAATTCAGATGCCTAGGGAAGTTCATATAGGTGCTGATGTTATTGATAATACTGGAAGTATATGTAAAGATTTAAGATTTTATGGTGAGGTTCTTGTTGTTACAGGACCAAACACTCTTAAAATTGGGGCTGATAAAGCTATTGAGAGTCTTGAAAATGAAGACTTTGAGGTTGACCTTTCTAAAATCAATGATGCTACTTCTAAGACAGTAAAAAAAATAGAAGATAAACTTAACAATACTTCTCTCATTGTTGGTGTGGGGGGAGGTAAAGTTATTGATGTAGCAAAAATGGCAGCTACTAATGCAGGTATTTATTTTGTTTCTGTACCTACTGCTGCTTCTCACGATGGGATTGCTTCTCCTTTAGCATCGATTAAAAATAATAAAGGTTCTGTTTCTATGACTGCTCAAGCTCCTATTGGAGTCATAGCCGATACTAATATAATCCGTAATGCTCCTTTTCGTCTTCTTTCTGCAGGTTGTGCAGATATTGTTTCTAACTACACTGCTATTAAAGATTGGCAATTAGCTAATAGGCTTCAAAATGAATCTTATAGTGAATCTGCAGCTGCTCTTTCTCTTATGACTGCAAAATTAATAATGAAGTCATCAAAATCTATAAAAAAAGGTTTAGAAGAAAGTGCTAGGCTAGTAGTGAAATCTTTATTCAGTAGTGGAATGGCAATTAGTATAGCTGGATCAAGTAGGCCTGCAAGTGGGTCTGAACATAAATTTAGTCATGCATTAGATAAAATAGCTAAAAAACCTGCTCTTCATGGTGAGCAATGTGGTGTTGGAACTATAATGATGATGAGTCTTCATGGTGGAGACTGGGAAGTTATAAAAAATGCGTTACATGATATGAATGCACCGACTAATGCATATGAATTGGGAATTGATCCTGATGATATTATTGAAGCTCTTATTATGGCACATAAGATAAGACCTGAGCGTTATACAATATTGGGAGATAGGGGACTTTCAAGAGATGCAGCTAAAAAATTAGCTATAAAAACAGGAGTGATTTAAATGATAACTTTGATTGGAGAGGATTTAGCAGAAGTTGGACTATCTTTTATATTTGAAGGTCATGTAAAAGAATGTGAAGGTTGTAGGTTTAAGGCGTCCTGTGTTGATTCATTAGAAAAAGGAAGGAAATATACCATTACTAAGGTGAAAGATATTACTCAAAAATGTCCAATTCATGATTCTGGAATTGTAAATGTTGTTGAAGTAGAATTAGCAGATATAAATGCTCTTGTTGATTCTAAAAAAGTTTTTGAAGGATCGAATATTTCTTTTGAGTCTCCAAACTGTGATATTGATTGTATTTATTATGATTTATGCTTCCCTGATGGTTTAAATGATGGGGATAAGTGTATTATTCTTAAAAATTTAGGAAAAAAGGAGCATGTTTGTGCTAAAGGACTTAACCTTACTAAAATTAGCTTAAAACTACATCCTTAATTATATGTTTGTTATTAATACATTTAGACTAATATATCATAGCTTGGACAATGTATTATAGCTTAAACTTGTATATATAGCTAATTATTATAATTCAATATATATAGTTTTAGTATTATATTTTATAGGTGTATTAATTTATATTATAACTTATTAATTCACTGTAACTTTATTAATTCACTATAACTGTGTTAATCTATTTAATCGTATTTTTTATTATAATTGTATTATTGTTAATATTTTTGGTGTTTAAATATGAATTTAAAGAAAATAGCAGGTTTTGCTGCTGCAGAAGAAATTCAAGATGGTCAAATTATTGGTTTAGGTACTGGTTCTACTACTCATTACTTTATTGAAAAAGTGGGTATGAGGATGAAAGAAGAAGAAATAAATGTAATGGGCATTCCTACGTCATATCAATCTTTTCTTTTAGCAAAAGAATGGAAAATACCAGTAACTACTTTAGAAGAGCATGATGTTGATATTGCTGTTGATGGTGCTGATGAAATTGATCCTAACTTTAATTTAATTAAAGGTGGGGGTGCAGCTCATACTTTAGAAAAGATTGTTGATTATTCTGCAGAAAAACTTATTATTATAGCTGATGATTCAAAAATTGTCAATAAGCTTGGAAAGTTTCCTGTGCCATTAGAAATAATCTCAGAATCTAGAAAACCTGTTTTTTCTGCACTTGAAGATATGGGTGCAAATCCTAAGATAAGAATGGCTCAATATAAAGATGGTCCTGTTATTTCAGATAATGGTAACTTTATAGTTGATGCTGATTTTCGTGAAATCGATAATCCTATACAGTTAGAAAAGGATTTAAATTCAATACCTGGCGTCGTTGAAAATGGAATATTCTCTCAGATGGTAGATCAAGTAATATTGGGAACTTCTGATGGTGTGGAAGTTTTAAAATGAGTTTTAACTATTAATATTAATATTTTTTTATTTAAATAGATAATATAGAAGAAAATCATTAAAAATATAATAATAAAAAATATTAACAATATTAGAAAAATATTGAAAATAGAATAAAAAACAATATAAGAAAATAATATAATAAAATAATATAAGGATAATATAAGAATAATAAAAAAATAATAAAAAATAAAGTAAAATATTTAATCAGTACTAAAAAATAATTAAAAATATAATAAAAAATATATTAATGGATATAATTATCTATATTCGTGTTTAAAGTTAGGATCATATAATTTTGAACTTTCGAAGTCTCCGGGGTCAAGAATTTCTCCAACAACAATCATAGCAGTTTTAGTAATATTTGCTTTTTTAACTTTATCTACGATATCAGATAAAGTTCCTCTAACTATTAATTGTTCTTTCCATGAAGCTTTTTTAACTACAGCAATTGGAGTGTTTTCATTATAACCTTCTTTACCATCAAAACCATTTTTAAGTTCTTCTACAACTTTTTCAATCATTCCGACTCCAAGGAATATACACATAGTTGCTTGATGTGTTGCTAGGCTAGCTAAACTTTCTTTTTCAGGTTTTGGTGTTCTTCCTTCTGGTCTAGTTATTATTACTGTTTGTGATATTTCAGGTAGTGTTAACTCAGATTCAAGGGCTGCAGCTGTTGCAAAGACAGAACTAACTCCTGGAATTATTTCATACTCTATATTTCTTTTTTCTAATTCTCTGATTTGTTCACCAATCGCACCATAAATTGATGGATCTCCAGTATGGACTCTAGCGATTGTTTTGTTGTTGTCTATTCCTTTTTCAATAATTTTTATTATCTGGTTTAAATCAATCGTTGCACTATTGTACACTTCAGCAGTTTTTTTTCTATGATTTAGAACTTCGGGATTAACTAATGAACCTGCATATATAATTATATCTGCTTTTTCAATCGTTTGATATCCACCAATTGTTAATAATTTTGGGTCTCCAGGACCAGCACCTATGAAAATCACTCTTCCTTTCATTATATCACATGATTAATATTCCACTATGTCTTTAAATGTCTTATTTTTTAATAATTTTAATGTACTGAAAGTAGTATTTTATTATTTTTATTATTTTTATTAGTTCTATTAGTTTTATTACTTTCATTACTTTATTACTTTTATTATTCTTGTTTTTAGTATTTATTATTCTTGCACATTATTTGTATTATATACTGTATAATTACTAGTTGTATTATGTTTTATATGATCAGTAGTTGTATCATATATTGTATAATCAGTATTTGTATTAATACTGTATAATTGTATATGGTATTAATTTTCATTATATTAATTAAATTTTGATTTTTATTCGTTATATTTATTCATTATCTTTTTTAATATTAACTCTTTCTTCATATACTTCGATAGCTCCATAGGGACATTCATGAATACAAATTTCACATACTCCACATGATGCTGGATCTATTACAGCTTTACCATCATCATTATAGTAAATAGTCTCAACACCAGTTAAAACATTTGGACAAGAATTTAAACAGGCATTTTCACATTCTTCAAATCCTTCACAAGCTTCTTCATCCACCATTGGAACTTTACAAGTGAAACCAAGAGCCCTTTTTATAGCTTCTTTTGTTCTGTAACTTGCAATATGTAATATTGTGTCTCCAGTAGCATTATCAGTTGCCATTGAAGCAACACAAGGAAAATTATGAAGTTTATTGTTTGCTTCAAATTCCGCATCTTTAACTGAAACCCCATTTAAATTTTCAGCTATAAACCAGCTTGAACCACAAGGAGCTCCTCTTATAACTTTTATAGAAGAAATATTGCTATCTAAATCAATTTCTTCAGATTCACTATCAGTTTCTATTTCAAACCTAGGTCTTCCAAATATTTCTGTAAATTTATCAATAAATTCATCTCCTATTGGAGTTAGTCCACAGAAAGGTTTAGGAAATACAATGGTTGTATTATCATCTAATTCATTTATTATTTCATTTTGAAGACCTAATGGTAATTGTTTCGGATGATAAATAGGAGCAATTACAGATTTAGCTCCTGATTTCTTAACTACCTCTGGAATAACCATGTTTATATCTCCATAAAGTCCAACTGCTATTATTAAGTCCGATTCAGGAATATTTTCAGGTATATAACTACTTATATCATCTATAAACTCTGGTAAATCATCTGAAGATGGAAATTCATGTATGCCTATAATGTTAGATGCAAAACCATGAGTAGCTATTCCATTTACTATTTTAGATCCATATTCTCCTGAACTAAGTATGAAAATTTTCATTTTATCCTCTCAATTATTTTTTGTGTCCTTTTAATTATTTTTAATTATATTCTTAATTATTTTTTAGTATCTTCTTAATTATTTTTAATTATATAATAATGAAATTTTATTTTGAGTTTTTACTTTTATTTTTAGTTTTTTATTTTTTACTTATTCATGAATTCTTATCTTAAAATAAGCTGATTCTTTTTTTTCTACTGTTTCTATTATCTTCATTTTTTCCATAATAATAAGTAAATCGATAATTTTTTCTAAAAATTCTTCTTTTTTATAATTTTCTTTTTTTATTTGGAAATTTGTTATAGATCTTTCTATTTTATTTTTTTCATATTTCTCATATGGTAATTCGTTTTTTAGGTTTTTTATTTCAATAAAGTTAGTATTATTTATTAAGTGATCTATTATAATTTCAATACTTGTTAACTCATTAATTTTTAGTTTTTTATAGATTTCAAATATTAATATTACTTTTTCACATTCTTTTTCTTCCATCAGCACTGGTTCAATAGATCCTTTAATCTTTTTAGCAAAATGGGTTATTTCTTTTTTTTCTCCGATTGGAACAAGTATTAGGACTTTTACTTCTTCACTTAAAAAATACATTCCTCTACTAACTTTGAAACTTTCCATTTCAATTATCAATCCACCTAAATCATCTATAAATTCTTTAAATTCATTGAATTTATAAATTCCACCAGTAAATAATAATAATTCATACATATTATCAACTGATATTTATTTTTGTATTTTTGATTATATTATTATTTCTATTTCATCTATTTTTATTTTAAATATTTTTTATTTTTAATACATTTTTAATATTTTTTATTTTTTCAAGTGTTTTTTGTTTTATTTTTATTATTTTTATTATTTCTATTATTTTTTTATTATTTTTTTATTTTCTTTTTATTTTAATTTCTTTTTACTTTCTTTTTACTTTCTTTTTTTTTATTTTTTTCATTTTTTTAATTCTTCTTTATTTTTATTCTTTTCTTGTAAATTTGTCCTTTCTTAAGAATTTTTCAAATAAATTTTAATATATTCTATTAATTTAATGTTTTTATCTTAAAATAACATTGAAAGCTTGTTTTTTCAATGAAAAATCAGCAAACCTTTTTAATGAAAATCAATAAAGACCTTTACATGGATTCAAGAGGAATATATACGATTGATTTTTTATTCTCAATATTTTTAACTTTGACAATTGGAATTATTGTTTTGAATCTCATTGGAAACACTTTAGAAGATCAAAAAACCATTGAAGAAGATATGGGTGGGAGAATATTAATTGATAATATTGCTAATGCTATAAATCAAGTTAATTCCAACAATTTAGGATATATGAAGGAAATTAATATTCCAAATAATATTTCTGGTAAAGATTTTAAAATAACAATAACTCATGATGAAGTTGTTTTAGAGTTAGAAAACAAAAAAGCTGATTCGGCTTTAATACCTATTAGAATAGCTAATATCAACCTTGATTCTATTGAAGAAGTTAAAATATATCCTGGAAATTCATATAAAATTAAAAAATTATTAGATAATAATAATTTAACAGCAATTCAAATTTATAATGGTTATTAATTTGTAAATTGTTAAATAATCTTTACTTGCAGTTATTCAATGTTGATAATAATTTAACTATAAGTTTGTTGATATATTGGTAATAATATAATCCTAATTTATTGATAATATTTTTATTGGTAAAATGATGTTTAAAAACGAAGATAAAGGACAAGGATCTATTGAGTTTCTTTTTTTAATTAGCTTTGGTATAATTTTAGCTTTATTATTAACTAACTCTTTAGCTCAAGAATATGATTTAACTCTATCTATTTTAGCAGCTAAAAATGGTGTTACTACTGGTTTAGATGGTGGAAGATTGAGTGTTTTTGAAAAAAGTGCTTATAATAAATATAAAATTAATAATTCTGTTTTAACACATCCTAATTCTATTAAATTAGTGAAAATAGAAACTATTGATAGGGGATACGATAGTAGGTATAATAGAACTAGTATTCAAATAAAAGCTTTTGTATCATCTTCTTCAGTAATGTTGAAAGGAGATAGAACTTCAACAGGAGATAGGATAAACTTTAATTTAAGAAAAAGTATTACCATGACATTTGGCACATCTAACTTAACTAATACATTACATAATCCTTGTTTTTCCAATCATCATGTGTATACAACTGCTAATGTTCAATGGGTTTAATTTTTCTATTGTTTTTATGTTGTATTCTACAATTTTTAGATATTAATATAATAGCATTAATATAATTATTATAATTAACATTATTAAGATTAATATTATTATATCTAATGTTATTATATCCAATGCTATTATAATTAGTATTAATATATTTATTATTATATCTAGTATTATGTTCAATATTATTTTTAGTGTTATTGTAATATATTGAATATTTAATAATATTAGTATTATTATTAATATTAATAGTATTATTAGTCATTATTACTATATTAATAATACTAATTATTATATAAAATATAAATATGACATATAATTATTGAATATTTATAATATTCTAATTAAATAAATAATATAAAATATCTTTATATTTAATGAATTGAGCTAAAGTAGTGTTTCCAATTATATCGGGAAGTATTATTGCCACTATAATTCCAAGTATTCCAAATACAATTCCAATTCCCCAAATTATTCTCACAGCTTCTTTTTCACTAATCGGTTTTCTAAGAACTAATCTAATTAATGATTTAAAACCTTGATCAGGAATTATCAGCTTACCATCATTATTAACTTCTGTTGGTTTGTGTTGTTGTCTTTCCATAACTCCTGCACTATAAAATTTCATAGCTGCATCAAGTATATTTGGGAAAAGAACAATAAATGCGATCAATTTCATCCTACCAATAAAAGCTATTGCAGCTATTGCTGCTCCAATAATCAAAGTTCCAGTATCTCCTGGAAATACTCTTGAAGGATATTTATTATATAGTAAAAATGCAATTAATGATCCTAACATACTCATACTTATAATAGCTACATCATATTTACCTAATATTATACAAGATATGGTCAATGAGGTCATAGCTATTACTCCAAGACCTGATTCGATTCCATTTAAACCTGCTAACATATTTGTAAGATTAGCTACTATTGAAACAGCTATAGGGATTAAAATTATGTATAACAATCCAACATTTGGGGGCGCGATCCATATCAAAGGAATACCTGCGAGAAATAGTAAAATAAATTTTTCTTTTGAGGATAATGTTAATAAATCATCTACCATACCTATAATCCCAACAAGGAGTATAACTACTAAAACAACTGTCAGTTGAAAAGTTAAAATTGGATGTAAATATATTCCAGCAAATATACCTATTATAAATCCAAATAAGATCCCTATTCCGCCCATTTCAGCCACTATTGGCTTAGCAGTTTTATGAATATCTTTCCCTATGATATTTGCTTTTTCAAGCTTGTTTATTAGTCTAGGCATTGTGAACCTAGTTACAAAAAACCCTAAAATACCACAGATAGCTGAAACCAGGACAATTGTAATTTCAGGATTTGTGGTAAGTAGATCTATCAATTTTTCACCTTTATCTTTTATATGTATTTTATTTCTATAATCACTATTTCTATAAATTTATTATAGTTTTTATTTCTATACTTTAATTATAGTTTTTATTCTTATAGCTTTACTATAGCTTTACTATAGCTTTATTATAGTTTTATTATAGTTTTATTATAATTTTTATTATAATTTTTATTTCCATAATTTTATCTTATTTTTAATATAACTGTTTATTATTTTATATATATCTATTTTATTTAATATACTATTATTTTATCTACTATAAACTTGTTATTTTAGTTTAATTATTTTTTATTATATGATAAACAGTTCTAAGAGGAATATTTTCTTTCTTTGCAATTTTTTTAACTGGAACTCCTGATTTAGCTAAATTTTTTATTCTTGTTCTTGTAGCATCATTATATTTATTCTTTTTACCTCTTTTTAACTTGATCTTCTCTTTGTCATAACTATTCTTCATATAATATATAGTTTTTACAGGTAAATTTAGGTATTTTGCTACTTCAGTTGGAGTTTGACCATCTTTTATTAATTTTATGACTTCTTCTTTTTTTTCATTGCTATATTTTATTCTAGAGGTCCAATTATGTTTAATTTCTACTTCTATTTCTAACTCTTCTAAAGCTTCTAAATATTTCTTTGAAATTCTTTTATATATGCTAGGGGGGCATGTAATTCTTTTTAAGTTAGGATATTCATCCATTAGATTAACAATCATTTTTGAACTTAGTTGAGAGCTAATATGGACTGTTTCCTCCTCTTTTTTATTTTTATCTTTATCTAGCATTTTAATCTATAAATATATTTATCTACTTCTTATTTATCTACTTCTTATTTATCTAATTCTTATTTATTTACTTCTTATTTATTTCTAAGCTTATTTATTCTTTATTTTTAAGTTTATTTCTTTATCATTTCTAAGAATTTTTTAGTTTTATCGCTTTTTGGCCTTTTAAAAGTATTAATATTTTTTATTTCATTTTCAACACTTTTTTCAGTAACATCAAATGTTTTTGAAGATAAAGAAACTGGAATATTACAATTTGAGCTTATAATAGCTGCTCCAAGTGAAACATAATTAATTTTTATATTGGATCCTTTTATTTTCTTTTCTAAATTAAATTTTTTATTCAGTAATAAATCCATATTATTTAATTCAATTATTTTTTCATTTTCATTATTTTTTAAGATGTTAACAACTTCTTTGTTCATATTTTCAAAGATTCTTCTTTGTTTTCTATCAATATCACTACGTAGATATGGAAAAGGACCTCCATATCTTTTTCGTCTGTCTTGTGAAGTTGTTAAGTAATATTTAAAAATATCCCATAGTATTAATGTTGAAGCTACTTCTGAAAATACTCTTTTTTCAACATTTTTTCTTTTATTAATATCTTGTTTTAATTGAGGATCTAGATTTTCTCTTTTACTCATTAATCCAACAGTTTTTAATCTATTCTCAGTTTCAAATCTTCTCCATTCTTCTAATGAATCTTCTCCAACAACGAATTTAGGTCTTTGTAGTTTTACATCTCTCACAATTTCATCGTATTTAGCTAATTTGTAAATATTACTAATTTTGTCTTTTAATATGGATTCTTTATTGTTTTGAACAATGTTTTCTGCATATTTAGCATATCCAATAGCTAATGCAGTTCTAGCATGTTTATCATTGATTATGGTTGGTTTGGTTCTGTGGAATTGCAGAAACTCAATTCTTACATTTTTACCATATTCTTTTCTTATTTCTTCTTCATAGCTATCGACATATTCAGAATCTAATGAAACTCTTTTTCTTATCCATCTGTCATTTTCTTTAAATTTTATGACTGCTGAAACGGTTTTCACTACACCTTTTCTTTCTTGTTTCAATATACTTAAAACTTTTTTAAAGGATTCTCTCCCCCAACTTGTCATTTCAGACATTAAAACCATATAATTTCCAGATAATGGTAGATAAGGAATAATTTCTAATCTATAAACGCCTGTTTTATTAATTTCAAATTTAAAATCAGTACAACCACAGGAACATTCTTCTTTTTCTTCTTTTTTTTCTTCTAATTTTGATATATTTTCCTTATTTTCAATATTTTTATTGTTTGCTGATTCTTTTTTAGATAGCTCTATGAATGCTGAGGGTTTATATGATTTAGAACAAGATTCACATTTGAAGATTCCGAATTCTTCTAGATGACCGATAGCTATTTTATGAGCATCAATTGCAGATTTCACTCGATCTAATATGTTTTTTTTAGCTGTTGCCTTCATTCTAAAGTATTGGCCATGCCTATTTACTTCACTCATTTCTTCAAAGGCAATATCTCCTGAGTTAGTTGATCCATATTTATTCAAAGATCGATATGGGGCAGTATAACCTTTTAAGTCCATATCTTCTCTCATTTCTTGCAAATTGCTCAATCTTTTTGTAAGTTTACAGTAAACTGATTTAAATGATTCTAATTTGGAAATTTTTTCCAAACTTATTTTTTCATTTTGAATTTCATTTAAATATTTTTCAGTTTTACTTATAAGAATTGATTCATCCATTTAATCACCGTGAGGACTTAACACTTACAATAATTCAAGAATAACGCCAATTTCATTTTTATTGAAGTGTGTTAGATATAATAGGATTTTAATTTTTATATTTTACTGTTTATAGTCTATATTTCAATACTTATAGTCTATATTCTACTGATTATAATTTATATTCTATTATAGCTTATATTCTATTTTATATTTCATATTCATATTCTATGTTATATTGAAATATTATTATTTACCATCTTCTTTTTGTGTTATCTTATGCTTTCTCCTATTTCACCGTCTTCACAAGCTAATAAAGTAGAACTATCACTTGCCAGTATCATACCTTCAGATTTTACTCCGAATAATTTTGCAGGAGGTAAATTAACTAAAACTACTACTTTTTTATTTATTAATTCTTCAGGTGAATATTTAGTTCCAATTCCAGCTACAACTTGAATTTGCTTTTCTTTTATATTTACTTGTAACTTTAATAATTTATTAGAACCTTCTATTTTTTCAGCTTCTAATATTTCACCTATTCTCATATCCATTTTCCCGAAATCATCAATAGTAATTTGTTCACTCATTTCTTCGCCCCCTTTTTCTTCTTTGTTTCCTAGATTTTTTTCTTCACTTTCTAAATTTTTATACAAGCTTTCTTTTTCTTTTTCTATAATATCTTCATCTATTTTTTTAAATAATGGTTTTGATTTATTTATCTCATGATTAACTTCAAGAAGAATTTTTGAGTCATTCCATTTTGTATCTATAGGTATATTTAATATATTAGCAATTTCTTCGGCTTTATTTGGGATATAAGGTTTTAATAATATAGCTAATGCCTTAGCCAATTGATTGCATAAATATAAACAGTTAGCTGCTCTTTGATTATCTTCTTTAACAGCTTTCCAAGGTTCCTGATCATTAAAGTATTTATTTCCTTTTTTAGCTATTTTTATTATCTCAACTAAACCTTCTCTAAATTTAAATTCTTCAATTAATTTTCCAACGGTATTTGGAATCTCTTCAATAGCTACTTCAAAAGTTCTATCATCATCATTTGGATTTTTATATTCTGGAATTTTATTAGCAAAGAATTTTTTTGTGAAAGTAAATGTTCTATGTAGGAAATTTCCAAGTACATCAGCTAATTCGTCGTTAATCCTTCTTCCAAAATCGTCCCATGAAAAATCAGTATCTTTACTTAAAGGAGCATTTATTGTAAGGTAATATCTTAATAAATCACTATCATATTTTTTAACAAAATCTTCTACCCAAATAACCCAATTTTGGCTTGTAGACATTTTTTTCCCCTCGAGTGAGAGATATTCTCCTGCAATGATATTGGTTGGCAGTCTACATCCATATCCTTCAAGAAGGGATGTCCAAAATAGTGCATGATGATAGATTATGTCTTTTCCAATAAAATGGATTGCAGTATCATTCCAATACTCTTGCCAATCTTTTCCAGTTTTAGCTGACCATTGAACAGCAGAGGATATGTATCCAAGAAATGCTTCTCCCCAAACATATATTATTTTTCCTTTTACTCCTTCAAGAGGAATTGGAATACCCCAATCCATGTCTCTGCTTAATATCCAGTCGTTTAAACCTTCTTTTAACCAATTTTTAGCATAATTTTTAACATTTGCAGGCATTTCTTTATTTGAATCTATATATTCTTCAATACTCTTTTGGAAGCTACTAAGTCTGAAAAAATAATGATTAGATTCTTTTATTATTGGAGTATGATTACAAGTTAAGCATTTCGGATCTATTAAATCCACCACATCTAAATGCCTTCCACAACTTTCACAGTGATCTCCTCTTGCTCCTTCAGATTTACAATATTTACAGATTCCTTCTACATATCTGTCAGGTAAGAATTTTTCACATTTTTCACAATATAATTGTTTTATTTCCTTTTCATAGATTAAATCTTTTCCATATAAATCTAAAAAGAAATTTTGAGCTATTTTATAATGAATTTCATCAGTGGTACGTGTAAAGCTATCGAATGATATGTCACATGATTTTAAGTCATTTACAATCATTTTATGATATCTTGTAGCTATTTCAATAGGTTTTTTACCTTCTTTATCTGCTTTAACTGCAATTGGTGTTCCATGTTCATCAGTTGCACCAACTAGTAGTACTTCATTATCAATCATTCTATTATAACGAGCATAAATATCTGCAGGAATGTATGTTGATCTTAAGTGCCCTAAGTGACAGGGTCCATTTGCATAAGGTAATGCGCATGAAATAAAAATCTTAGACATCTTTTTCCTCCTATTAATTAGTTTATCATCAGATTAATCATATTTACAATATTTTAGTATCCTATTGTAAAATATTTTAATTATTTTATAATTTTGTAATATTTATATAAATTATATTATCGATTTAGCATTATATCATCTCATTATATTACTAATTTAATTAATTGACTAAAAAATATAATATAATATTTAATATAACAATAAAAAACATAGATATTTAATAGATATTTGAAAAATTAAATATGTTATATTTTTTACTTTTTTCTTATATAAATATGATGATTTATTTTAAACTAGCTATTTTTAACCTTATTTTTATTATTCTTACTATCGTATTTAGATATTTAAAATAGATTAAAGAATAAATAAGAGATAAATAGTACTTTTACATTATAAATAATATAAATAAATTTTTAGTATTATCAATTTTTTAGGTTTAAATATTTTTAAGTTTAAATATCAATTTTTAAATAAATAACTAACTAATATATTAATTTTTAAATAACACTAATTAATTATGTAATTTTAAATTAAATAAATAACTAAACTAATAATTAAACAAATAATTTTTTTAATGATAAAGACAAAATAAATAATATGGTTTTATTGTCATTTATAAATCCTCTTTCAGAAGAAGGTCAAGAGATAGTAAAGGAAAAAGGAAATCTTGAAAACGTATTCTCTTCTAATGATGAATTAATTTATATTGCTACTCATGACAAACGTCAAAATATCGATGATGATTCACTCATACCTGAAAGCTATGGAGATTTAGCTATTAAGCGTATCCAATGGTATATTGAAAGAAAAAACAATAAAAATTTTAATAATGATGATTACAGCTATTTATTCAATGAAAAAATTACTGAAGCTGATGTTATTTCTTTTCATTTAATTTCTCAAGCAATAGCTACTAAACTCAGCCCAAATTCTCGTGAAGCAAGATTTTTTGTAGAATCTCAAGGAAAAATCATTGAAGAAAGAATAGTTAAATTACCAGAACAGGAAAGAAAAGAAATTGTAAACAGAATCTTGAATCAATTAATCTTTCAAGAAAGCATTAACTGGAAATTCTTAAAAGAATTAGTAGCTAGTAAAAAGATTTCTCTAACTGATCTTGTTTTAGATGAAGGAAATATAATTTTAGATAAAGAAGACTTTATTAATCGTTTTGGAAATAAATTTAAAGATAGAGCTCCTGATAGAATGTATGATATTATAATTGGGGATAGTATTAAAGAGTTAATTTTAACTAAAATGATTATGCAGAATACTGAAAATTATCTTCAAAAAATAAGAGAGATGTCATCTAAAATAGAGGTTCATCCAGCTATATCCGAGCTTTCAGAAAAGATTGCACAATCTATTTCTGAGCTTACAAGTAAATATAGTGGATTCTATGGAGTTGGTGTGTCTGAAGGGTCCATGAAAATTGGAAAGTTAATAAAAGAAGCTTTTCCTCCATGTATAGCAACTACAGTTGAAGGTGTATCATCAGGGGGTAGAAATGATGCAATTGTTTTACTTTTAACCTCGTTTGTTTCTTATGCCCGTCTTTATCCTGCTATTTTTAGAAATGAGGGTGTAGATGTTAAAATTTCTGATATTGATCCTAATCTTACTATTACTTTAAATGAAATTTTACCACTTATTTATGAAGCTGCTGACAATTGTTCTCCTCCACTCTTTGATGATCAGCCACAAGAGAAGATAAATATAACTTCAAAACTTGGTTTTGGAATGTATGAAAATCCTGAACTTGATCATGAAGGTGAAACAACATGGTATACTCCTATGAGTTGTGAAAAGATTAAAATGCATTTACCTCAATTGTGTAGACCTGATAAATTATGTGCAAAAATAGGAAATCCTCTTTCTTACTATTCAAGAGCTAAATGGTTGATGGAAAAAGAAGGAAAATCTGCTAATAATGGTAATAGTAATAATAATGGTAATAGTAATAATGATTAATATTAATAGTAACAATATTGATAGTAATTATAATGAAAAATAGGATTGACTTTAGATATAAGTTCAAATAATTTTTATACATACTTATGGCACATTCATGGTGATATTATTTTTAAAACAGCTACCTTAGAAGAGCGGAGAAGATATTATAGGGAGGAATGGTCTGAAAAGGATTTGCCTAAATTCATTACAGATGAACTTAGGATGAGGGAATTTGGGTTTGATCATTTAGGACATGGCCCTAATGATAGATATAAAGTTTTTAGAGGTAAAGATTCTCTTAGAAGATTTCTTAGATATAAAACTCCTTTTGCAGCTTATATATCTGTAGCTTTTTATAATAATCCTCGAAGAAGGGGAGATTGGATTAAATCAGAATATGTTTTTGATGTTGATGCAAAAGATCTTCCTATAAGATCCTGTGATTGTGATGGTGTTTGTGAAATCTGCCTTTCTGAAGCTCTTGAAATAGTAAATAACTTGATAGATACTCTTGAAAGTGATCTTGGAATAAAAAACATCCATCTTATATATTCTGGTCGAGGATACCATATAAGAATATTGGATGATGATATAATGGATTCAGATAGTGAACTTAGGTCTGAAATTCTAAAATATGTAGCTGGAGCAGAAGTTCCAAAATTAAAGTATGGTAATATATCTGAAGGTAGTGGGAGTAGCTATAATTTTGAACATTTTTCTATTCCAATAGCTTATCCAAAGGTTTTTACAAAAAGACTAAAATATAATATCCAACATTTAAAGGGAACTGAAGAAATTGATGATATAAACAAGAAACTATTAAAGGATATTATTAAAAATAGGGATCTTTTGGAGGATAATCAGTGGGGTATTTTCAGGAGTAAAATCGGTCCAAGAAGATATAAAAATATGGTTACTGGAATGGCAAGGGTTAATTTAGCTACTATTGATGCAAAGGTTTCAATAGATCTTAAAAGAATTTTAAGATTGCCTACTTCTCTTCATTCAAAGGTTAGTATGAAATGTGTTGAAGTAAAAGATCGTGAATGGTTTGATCCATTTAAAAGTGCTGTTCCTAAGTTTGTAGAAGAAAGAGAGTAATATATTAATAAATATAAACTTGTGGTCTAAATATTATATATTATTAATTTATATATTATTAATATTTTATGTATTATTATTAATAATAATAATTTTTTATAGTGTTAGTATTACTATTAATAATTTTTTTTATATTGTTAATAGTTTTTATATTATTAATATTACTATTAAATATTATATATTATTAATATTATGTATATTATTAATAATTTTTTTATATTATAGTTTTTTACTATTTTATTGTTTTTTACTATTTTTATTGTAATTTTATTATTTTTATTATTTTAATGTCTATTATAGCTTTTATTATTATTTATCAATTCTTGTTTTGGATTTTTTTGATCTGTTTATTTATGTTTGATGCTTCTTTTTTATTATATAAATAGAAGCCTGCCCATATTAGAATAGTAAATGTGAGAGCGATTAATATCCATATAATAATTCCTAATCCATAATTTATTGGAATCCATCCTACAAATAAAGATGTGATTATTAAAATACTCATTCCAATAGACATTTGTATTAAAAATTGTTTTAACAAAGATAATTCATTGTTTTCATAAACTATTGAAGGTAAAGAAAATCCAATGCCTATAACCATAGCTGCGATTGAATAGGTTATGAAGTTATTTATTAATAATTCTTGAAACTCTTTTCCTCCAAAATAAATCCCAAATATACTTAAAATTATTAATATTAATGACCCTATTGCCATTCCCTGGACAGTTAGTTTAATATATTCTTTCATAGAAATTCCTCCTAATTATAAACCAATATGTTTCTTAAATGTAGGTAAATATTTTCTTGAAATGTTTGATTCTAATCCATTTTTCATTTTAACATGCATAATTCCCTTAAATAATGGAATTACATTATCAATTTCTTTTATGTTAATTATCGTTGATTTAGAGATTCGAAAAAAATTTTCACCTAATATCTTTTCTAATTCATATAATCGTTTATTTGAAGTGTACTTTTCATTTTTATCATAAACAATGACTTGATTATTTGCTGATTGAACCATGAATATTTCTTCAATAGATTTTATGAATATTTTATGCTTATTTTTTAGAATTATTAATGAGCTTGATTGATTTTCAAGTGTTTCAATAGCCTTTTGAATTTCATCAGTTATTTTATCTGTGAAAATTATTGCATAAGGCTCTTTTATTTCATTAGATAATTTTATTTCAACTTTCAAACTATTCCTCCTTTATCTTATCAGTGAATATCTATCTATATGTATTTACTACAAAAATAATCTTTTTGGAGGATTTAATAAGTTGTATATATCCTTAGCTAAGTGGTAAAAATAGAAGTTTAAAATAAGAATTAAGTTTACTTTTAAAAGATAAAAAGATAAAAAATTAAATAAAAAGATAAAATTAAATAAAAAGATAAAAGATAAAAAATTAAAATTTAATAGTTAGTAACATATTTTACATGGACCATAATATTGTCTAGCATAAGATAATGATACATAACTTATATATTTCATATTTCCATGTTTATATGCATGATATTTTGCTCCAGTCCTTGTTATTATTACTTGTCCTCCACTATTCTTTTTTGGTGTTGTTTTTTTGACTATCTTAATTCCTTTTACTGTTTTTTTGTTATTAGATTTTTTTAGTTCATTGATTTTATTTTTATAATCAACATTGAAAATCTTATTGTATTTTTTATAGTATGAACTGATAGATACTTTAACAGTTTTATATTTCCCAGGTTTTAATGCAGGAACATAGTTTTTTTTAATGTATTTTCCTTTTGAATATGTGCCTAAATAATTACCTTTAGCTGTTGCATCTCCAGTATTTTTAATAGTTATATAGTAATTATTATTTTCCCGTTTAACTTTAGTTATTTTGAGATCTGGTTGTTTTAAAAAATTTACTGTGACTTTTTTAATTTCTGATAAACCTAAATTTGAAGCATAAAAAGTCTTATACATTGAATAACCATTTTTACTCTTGTAATTTTTAAAATCAATTTTATCTTTTAAAGTTTTTGATTTACCTTTATTATCACTAATTTTAATAGATGAAACTTGTTTGTAATCTTCTGTCCAGATACTTCCAGAATTAGAATCAAACTCAACTTCATAATTTTCAGCATTATTAGAGTAATAATAGATATCATTTTCATCATGCAATGTATATGTAGCAGCTGAAGCAGCATTTAGACTAAAAAAAGCTACTAACACAAAAAAGCATATTATTAACAATTTACCTGCATTTTTCATAAATAATCAAAACCTTTCAATATTATTATAGTAATAATATTTTGTTTGGCAATAATATATAAAAGCTTTTAAAATATTTTCTTATTTTGTTTATTTATTTTTAATTGTATACATTAAATTATTTTAACTATATTCTATAATATTAATATAAGGGTGATAAACATGAGTGAAGTTAATGAAATTGGTAAGAAATTTAAAACACTTTTAAAATTAGATAAATCTCCTTTAGCTATATATGAATCAGAAAATCTTCCTGAAAATGCAGTACCTATATGTTCAGTGGATCGTTGTGTTGCAAAAGCGATTTTTCTAACTTCTGCTAATGATAATATAAATTCTTTATATATAAATAATAAATCACTTAAAGGATGTTGTCCAGGATCAATCACATATCTTGGGTTTGGAAAACCAGCTAAATTTATTAAATATTTTGTTTCTACTGGTAAAGAAAATTTTAGAGGCGGAGATGCTGAATATCTTAAAGCAAGCCCAGATGATGTTGAAAAATTTTTGGAATCTATTGGAGAAATAAAACAAATTGAAAAAAATCTTATAATTCAAAGATGTGAAGATGTGAAATATGATATTGATGATATAAACCTTAAATCAATTCTTATTTTTGGCGATGCTGAGCAAATACGAAATTTAAGCAACTTAATATATTTCAAAAATGAGAATACTTTTGGTGGAATTAGTATGCCTTTTGGACCATCATGTGCTAGTTTTATTACATATCCTACAGGAATAGCTGAAAAAACACCTGAAAATACTTCTTTTTTAGGACCTGTTGATCCAACTGGAAATAATTGGTTTCCATCAGACTATTTATCTATGGGAATACCCATAAATATTGCAATAGAATTATATAATGATATTGATGATTCATTTATTTCTAAACGACCGAAAGTTGCATTTCCACAAAAATGAATATAAATTTTTATGGTTATATTTTTCTATTTTAACTTCATGGTTATACTTTTCCTATTAATTTCCTGGTTATATTTTTCCTATTAATTTTTTTTATATAAAATGTGTTTCATTAAAATGTTTTCATACTATTTTTAGGTTTTTAAATTAGAAAGCAAGTTCTTTTTTGATTAATTTTGTGTTATTTATCTGTAGCTTGTATAATTGAATGACCTTAAAGTATATACGTCTAACTGATAATATTATAATAACAATTCATTATAGAAGATAAATAATTTTTTTCTTTTAATGATTAAGGTTGTGTTATTATGAATACATTTGAAGTTATAAATAAAAGAAGAAGTGTAAGAAGTTTTTCAGATGAAAAAATTGATGAGAATGATCTTGAAAAGATTATCGAAACTGGTAAAATTGCTCCAGTAGCTGGAAAATTTCAAATTACTGTAGTTCAAAATAAAGAAATTTTAAATAAATTAAATGATGCAGTTAAAAAAACTTTAAAAGCCTCTGGAGATGAAGCTAGAATAGCTCAAGCTGAAAATCCTGATTATAATGCATTGTATGGAGCTAATACTTTTGTTTTATTTTCAGCACCTGATGAAAATCCTTTTGGAGCATTGGATATTTCACTTTCAGCTGAAAATATCATATTGGCAAGTACAGAATTGGGATTAGGAACTTGTTATATGTTAACACCAGTATTTCCATTACAATCTCCAGAAAATGAAGAATTACTTAAAGAATTTGAATTACCAGAAGGATATAAACCAATTGGAGCTGTTGTCATTGGTAAAGTATCTTCAGGTATTCAATATCCAGAAAGGAATGATTTGGATAATGTAAATTATGTGAAATAATCACATAACTTTTTAATTATTTTTTATAAAGAATAATTCTTAGATTATACTTTTGATTATGAATTTTTAATTTAAATTTTACTTACTGAATATTTTTATTTATTATTTATTGAATGTCTTTATTTTTTATATTTAAGATTTCAAATATTGAAGAAAATATAAAAATTAGGAAATATAAAAATTATAATACTTAATTATAGTATCCAACTATAATATATCACTATAATATCTTACTATAATATCTAATTATAATCTCCATTTTCCTGTTTTATTTTGAATATCAACCATTCTCTTATATAAACCATCTATTTGATTTAATTCTTGAGGAGAACCTTTTTCAACTATTTTTCCTTCTTTTAAAACTACAATTTTATCAACGTTTGCTATTGTACGCATTCTATGTGCAATTACAATAACAGTTTTGTTTTTAATCAATATAGATAGTGCCTTTTGAATTTCAGATTCATTTTCTACATCTAAAGATGCTGTTGCCTCATCTAATAAGATTATCGGTGCATTTTTGAGTAGTGCTCTAGCTATTGATATTCTTTGTCTTTCTCCTCCTGATAATAATGACCCATTTTCTCCAATTAATGTATCATATCCATCTGGAAGGTTTTTTACAAATTCATCACATCTTGCCAGTTTTGCTACCTCATATACCTCTTCATCACTTGCTCCATGAGATCCTATTCTTATATTTTCTTTCACTGTATTATTGAATAGAACTACATCCTGGAATACAATCGCATAATTTTTGAGTAGTGCTTCTGGATCAATTGTTTTTAGATCAACACCACCTAATGTTATTTTTCCCTCATTAGCATCCCAAAATCGTGCTGCTAATTTGGATATTGTACTTTTTCCTCCTCCTGATGGACCCATTAATGCTGTTACTTCTCCTTGTTTTGCAGTGAAGTTAATGTTTTTTAAGATATCCTTATCTTCTTTGTAATTAAAACTAACATCTTTGAAAGTAATATCATATCCATTATTTGAGTATTCTATAGATCCATCTTGGACTGTTTGACTTTCTATTTTTTTCATTCTGTTAATTTTAACTCCTGCCATAAATGTTTCAGCTAAAAATTCTAAGGCACCTTGAATTGGTAGATATATAAATGCTGCAGCTATTAAATATAATATAAACATTAATAAGCTAATTTGACCATCTACTAATAGAGTGGATCCCACAATCATTACAGACACAATGCCTAATTTAAGTACCATTTGACCAGATATTACACTAGTGCCTGTTACTAATTCACTTTTAATAAGAGAGGATTCAATATTTTTGATCTTTTTGTTTAGACCTCTTAAATAATCATCTTCGTAATTATATGCTTTTAATTCTTTTATTGTTTCAATAGATTCTTGAATTCCATCAGTACCGGTTCTACGTTTTTTTATTATCTTTTCACTATTTTTTTCCTGTATTGATCTTGAAACAATAACTATTAAGAATGATACTGGAATAACCCATAGTAAAGCAATAGATAATGGGAGGTTGAATAATAACATTCCAATAGATATAATAACTAATGAAATTACCGAACCAGCTAATTCAGGAATTGCATGAGAAAATGCATGTTCTAAGTCAGTACAATCTCCCATAATAGTTGTTGTCAAATCAGATAAATTCTTTTTTTCAAAAAATGACATTGGAAGTTTTCTTAGCTTTTCTGCAAGTGTTATTCGTCTAACTTCACTTTCTTCATAAGTTGCATTGTAGATGAAATGGTATTGTTTTGACTTTAATATATAGATTATTGCTAAAACTATTATTATTAAAATTATAAATCCTATTAAATCTAATTTAACAGAAAAAATACTTGGATCAGGTATATATTGAGACAAAAACAAAACAAATAGTATAACAGGTAACATTAAACTAAAATCTAAAAGAGTTGTATATACTATTCCTTTCTTTAAGTTATTAGCTCCTTTTTTACTTAATGCAAATTTTTTAGCTAGATATTCATCTATCATTATTACACTCCCTCTTTTTCATTGTCTAAATTTATTGGAGATTGGAAATTTTTCACTTTCCACTGTACAGATTCATTATAGTTATCCCACATATTTTTATAAAAACCATCTGCTTCAATTAGCTCATTATGTGGTCCTGATTCTATAATCTCACCAGATTGTATTACAAGTATTTTATCTACATTCTTAATTGTAGATAACCGATGTGCTATAATCAAGACGGTTTTTCCTTCTGTAATTTTTTTAAAAGCTTTTTGTATTTTGTATTCATTTTCAGGATCTGCAAATGCTGTAGCTTCATCTAAAATAATTATTGGAGCATCTTTTAATATGACACGAGCTAAAGCTATTCTTTGTTGTTCTCCTCCGGATAAATGAACTCCTGATTTTCCAATAACTGTATCTATTCCATCAGGTAATTTTTTTATAATATCATCACATTGTGCAGCACTCAATGCTTCTAATACCTCTGATTTTTTAGCATCTTTTTTAGCAATTAAAACATTGTTTAATATACTGTTTTTAAATAGTTGTGTTTTTTGAAAAATAAATGAAATATTTTTCATTAACTCTTTTTCTTTAATATTTTTTACATTTACATCTCCGATTAATATTTCTCCACTATCTACATCCCAGAATCTTGGAATCAATGTAGCTAAAGTAGTTTTACCTCCTCCTGAAGGACCAACTAATGCTATAGTTTCATTTTCTTTAATTTCGAAATTGATATTTTTTAAAGTTTCCTTTGTATTTCCTGGATACTTAAATGAAACATTATTAAAATTTATTTGATGACTTTTAATATGTTGAGGATTTTTACTTTCTTCTAATGGTTTTGTATCTAATATTTTTTCTATTTTTAGTAGAGATTGTTTTGCAATCATCCAATTTTGGCTTGAAAACATGATTTTATTCATTATTAAAGATGCTATTGGAGTTAAAATAATGTAAAATATTAAATCTAAAAATAAAGAAGGATTAAATGTAGAACCTATTAATAATATTCCTGCAGGTATTAATAATGCAAAAAATCCATTTATTGAAACAGTAAAGCAAGTATATGGGACTTGACATGAAATTGAATAGCTGGTTACAAATTTACTATAGTCTTTAATTGTTTTGTGGAAGTTTTTAAAAGAAAAAATACTTTGTTGGAAAGTTTTTGTAACAGGTATTCCTCTTACATATTCTACTGCTTCAGAATTCATATCTTCTAAAGATTCTTGATATTTTATTAGCATTTCTTTATTACTTCCTCTCATCATAGGCATAAGTATTAATAATGCTATTGTCATTGGAATTAAAGATAATGCTCCGAAAAACCAATTATAGCTAAATAATAATACTAAAAAAGCTATAGGAGTTACTAATGCACTAATTAAATCTGGTAAGGAGTGAGCTAAGAACCCTTCTGTTGTTGCAGAACTATAATCAATAATTTTACGTAAACTTCCACTACTCTTATTTGAAAAAAATCCTAAGGGTAATTTTAATAAGTGGTTCATAGTTATAATTTTCATATTTCTTTCATTTCTAAATGCAGATAAATGTGTACACATTAATGCTACAAAATAGATGCCTATAGATAATATTCCATAAAATAATGCCATCCATCCATAATGGGCTAAATTTACAGCATTTGAATAATTTGGCATTACTAATATTATCTCTTCAATCATTTTCCAAATATAAATAAAGGGTATTAATCCTAAAACAGCGCTAATACCTGCTAAAATACATCCAATGATTGTTAGGTATTTATATTTTCCTGAAAAACTTAATAAACTTAAAAATTTATTGTCTTTTTTTTCATATAATTTCATTTTTTTCCTCTTATATTATTATTTTAACAATTATCATTTTAATAAATTTTTAGGCACACCTAAATTTATAATAATCCGAAAAGCCATTCATATTTTTAAAACAATTTAAAAAAATAAATATATTTAAAATGACTTTAAAATTTATTAAAACTAAAATTAAAATAAAAAAACCATTAAAATTATCTAATAATAGATAATTTTAGTTAATATATAGATATTTAATATTATAAGTTAATATTAGATAAATATTTAATATTATATATATTTAATATTATAATTATTCAATATTATAAATATTTAATATATAATTATTCGATATTATAATTATTTAATCATAATAAATATTTAGCATTGATAAATATTTAATTGGATTTATTGGTCATTTTATTTACAGTTAAAGTATATTAACACAAGAAATATATAAATATAATCGAACTAAAAAGACAAAACAATCCAAATAGACAAAATAAGTAAATATATTTATTTTTTTTGTAATCTATATTGACTTGGAGTGAGTTTATAATATTCTTTAAATGCAGCAGAAAATTTACTAGGATTTTTATAACCTACCTTATTAGCTATTTCACTAATTTTATAATCTTCTTTATTTAATAATTCTTTAGCTATTTGTAAACGATACTCTTTTCTCCAAGCATACACTGGTTTGCCATAAATAGCTTTAAAAGAAGTTTTCAATGAAGTAATACTAATATTATATTTTTTTGATAAGTATTCGAGAGTTATAGGATTATGAATGTTTTTTATTAATTCTTTTTTTATAGCTTTAATAGTTTCCACTTGTTTTTTTGAAAATTTTGGCCTATTTTCAATTGTATTGTTTAAAGGAGTTATTTTTAGAAATAAAAAAAGTTCTAATACTTTTAATTTAAAATACATTTTCTGAATCTTTTCATCTACATAATACATCTCATTAAAAATATGTTCTATCTCTTCTGTAGATTTAATTAAAAGAAAATCATTATTTTCAGATATTTTATTGTATAGCTCATTTAAATCAAATGAATATCCAAATACATTTTTTAAAAAAGATTTAGCAGATTTTTTATTAATATATATTTCTATTCCTTCATAATAACCTAAAGGAAATGTTGAATAACTTTTTTCTGAAGTTTTTGTAGCTACAACTAAATCTCCTTCTTCTAAATAATGGTATTTTCCTTTAAATTTACATTCAAATCTTCCTTTTTTGCAATGATTAATAGTAATTTCTTGATTTGAGTCTATTCTTTTAAATTCATTTATTTCAAATCCATGAATTTCATTATGTACTAGATAAATGCCTGGAAAAACAGCATAGCTTACCATTTTTCCATTTCCAGACTTAAAATCAAAGGAATAAACTGTTTTAAAAGAACTTTCATTAAAAATATGCATTGACTTTTTATTATATTTTTTATCAATCTTTAGTTTTAATGGATTGTTTTTCATGATAATCATTAGTTATATGCAATTTTTTAACAATTAATCATTGATCAGACGATTAATCACTAATATGATTAATCATTAATTAAAATTAATTATTAATTAGATAAATAATTATTAATATAATTATTAATAGAATAATTTTTGAATAAAGTTTTTCTATTAATATGATATATAGATATTATAATATATAAAATTTAGGTAAACCTAAATATTTAAATATTTTTTATAATTTTATATGCAATAATGTTTATAATAATGCAGTATATGTTATTTTTTCACTCTATGGGCTGTTTATTGAAAATTCAAGGTTTAATATTGTTAATTAAAATAGTAATTTATGAATAGAAATATAAAAGATTCAAACAATAAATATATTTTCAAAAAAATGATGATTAATCTTATTTTTTAGTGTTTTTATTACTAAATAAGAATATTTTAGGATATTAAAACCTATTAATCATAATTTAAATAAATATAGTTATTTCATTTAGTTTTTTCATCTTTAATTCATAAGTTAGAATTAAATTCTATTAAAAACTTTTAATTTTTTAAATAATTGAAAATATTATAAATATAAATAATTAACATTAAAATTTTAATAAATAATATTTTAATAATCTAAACTTTTTTTATTATAATAATACTTTTCCATGTTTTTTATTGAGGATTCTATTTATTTCAATAATCTTTATTAATAGTTATAAATATAATATTAATAATTATTATTAAAATATTAAAGTGGTTTATATGAGCTTTGAAGAGGAAATAAAAGGATTTATAAAAGGGATACCTGAAAAATTAGAATTTACTGATTCTGAAAAAACAACAAAGATTGCATTAATACTTTATTGTTAAGAGAAATGGATCATGATACAACAAAAACTTATGGAAGTTAAAGTCGAATAAGCTGGAGATATTGGGGCTAAATGGGAAAAAAATATTTTGATATTATAAAAAATTAATAATGGTGTGTTGGATGAAAAAAAATGATAGGAGTAGTATTAATCCATTTACTGGAAAAAAACATTTAGATATTGTCAATGATGATAAATTATTGAATCAATCTTATGTTGAGTATAATAATATTGTTAATCAATGCGAATTATTAGATGAAACATCTAATGGTCAACTATTATCTGATGTTTCATTAAAGTTAATCGATGCAGTAGAAAATTATTTATTAAAAATTGAAAGATCTGATTACACTAGAAATTACTATGATTGGGAATTTCATTTAGTCTTAAATGATACATTAAATGCTTTTTGTATGCCTGGTGGTAAAATTATCATGTTTTCAGGAATCTTATCAATTGCAAATAATGAAGAAACATTAGCATTTATTTTAGCCCATGAAATGGCTCACGCATTACTAGATCATTCTAGAACTCAAGTGAGTGCACATAATGTTAAAAATAGTATAACAACTGTATCAAGGTTGGGAGCTATTGGTCTTGGTATGATTGGTTTAGGAGATTTAGGTTCTATTACAAGAACTGCAATAGATGTAGCTGATATTGGGTCTGAATATCTAGTAATGAAACCATTTGGTAGATCCCATGAATTGGAAGCAGATAAATTAGGAATGATGATAATTAATTGGGCAGGTTATGATATTAGTAAAATACCTACATTTTGGCAAAAAATGAGTGAACATAATTCAAATAAACATGATTTTTTCTCTACTCATCCATCAGATAAAAAACGAATTGCTGCAATGAATGAATTAGTTTTAGAGATATCTAATCAAAAAGATTTCCATAATATTCCTGTTTTGTCAGAAATATCTAATCAAAAAAATATAGAAAACCAAAAATCAAAAAAAGTAGATTTGATTGAAAAGAAACCTTTTAAGAATGGAAATTTCTGTTCAAAATGTGGAAATAAGGTAGGGATAGGTGCAAAATTCTGTTCAAAATGTGGTAACAAATTAAAAATAGAATTTAAATGTAATAATTGTGGAAAAAAAGTAAAAGAAAATGATTTATTTTGTTCTAAATGCGGAAATAAACTTAATAACTAATGGAACTGAATAATAAAAAACTAATATTATGAATAATATTGAAAATTAAGGCAGAAATCATGTTAAATATTTTAAATAAAATAAAGTGTCATATTTAATAATTGCTATTCAGATTTTACTTTTATCATTTATTTCTATTTATAAAAATTTTTCCATAGTTTTTTAATTTGTATTTTTTTATTCTAATTTTGACAATTATTTTATTTATTATTATCATAAATAATATTAAAAAATTCTAATAAGTTGAAAAATTTTAAAATACATTATTGTATTCTTTACTCTTCAGAAGTAGTTATAATTATAGATGTGTCTTATTTTTTCAATGCATAAATTATTTAGTGTTAAAAAGATAATAAAATTGAAAAAATTAATTTATTATTTGTTTTATAGCTTCAAGATTAGCATCTATAATCTCATCTACATCACTATCAGATAGAGTCATCCATAAGTTTATAAATCCTTTAATATTGGTAAAAAGAAATAAAGCCATCTTATTTGGACTAATGTTAATATCTAATTCTTTTTTATATATAAATTCATCAACTGATTCTTTAAAAATGCGAATTACATTATGAGTCACATTATCAAATAAATCTCTATATTCTGGATGTTGATGGTAAATACTATTAAGCATTAAATAGTATTTTTTATAATCAATTGTTTCGCCATTTATTATTTGAATAGATTTCTTATTATTCTGAATATCAATGCCTATAGAACGATAATAGATAAACCTTAATTTTTCAATAAATGAGCCTTCAAATTCATAACAACTTTTTTTTAATTCTGTGACTTTTTCTACAAAGTATTTTTGTATCATATAAGACAAAATAGCATCCTTATTTTTGTAATGATGATAAATAGAACTAGCGGCGATTTCAGATTTTTCTTTAATTTGTTTTATAGAAACATTATCATATCCATATTCCATAGATAATAAAAAAGTAACTTCAACAATTTTATTTTTTGTATTCATTATGATCTCCCCGAATAAATATGATAATTATATAGTTAAACAATACTTATATATTATGCTATTTGTAATTCACAAATTTTAAATAAAAATCCAGTTAGTACAAATAAAAACATTTATATACATGAATAAACAAGATTATAACAAGTCATAATTGGAACGAATTTTCGTTCCAATAGATTAAGATTTAATTTTTTATAAAAATTAAATCTAAGAATATGACTTTGAATGAAAAGATTAGTATAAAAAATTGACTTTAATATGTTCTCTCCCTGAATAATAAATTCAATATAAACTAATCTTTTTGTTCTAAAAACAGTATTTATTTGTTTATTTATTGTAATGGGGGTGAAAAAGAGTGATGTTTAAAAAATTAAGCATATTCTTGATAGTTTTATTTGCTTTTTGTTTTTGTTTGACTTCAGTTTCAGCAGCTGAGACCACGATTGATAATTCTACTGCTGGGGGGATTAATGGAGCAATAACAAATGATCCAAGTGATACAATAATTCTTGATCCTGGAGTTTACTCTGGGAATAACAATACTCAGATAGTTATTAATAAATCAGTTACAATTAAAGGAAATGGTCCATCAAATACTGTTATAATTGATGGAAGTAATTTATATAGTATATTCAATGTTACAGGTACTGGAACTTTAACTTTGATTAATGTTACATTAAAAAACGGTTTTGCAAATTCTCCTGATTTTTTTGGGGGAGCTATTTATAATTTAGGTACAGTCACTATGACTGATTGTGTTTTAACTGGTAATCAAGCAGGACGTTATGGAGGGGCTATTTATAATAATGGTATACTCAATGCAAACAATTGTGTGTTCGATGAAAACTATGCTCCTCAAGGAGGATCTATTTTCAATGACCCAAGGGGAAGAAGCTATATCAATAATTCAATTTTTTCAAATGGAATTGCTGATGATGGTGGAGCAATTGTTAATTATGGGAATATGAGTATTATAAATTCAACATTCATTAATAATAGTGCTAGTGATCTTGGAGGAGCTATTATATCTCAAGGACAACTTTCTATTATAGGATCTATATTTAGGAATAACACTGCTGATGTTGGTGGAGCTATAATCATAGGTCCCGCAGGTACGTTGTATATAAGTTATTCTATATTAGTTGATAATAAGGATAGTCAGAATTTTACTATTCGTAGTGATGGTAATTCCACTGCTGATTATAATTGGTGGGGTTCTAATAATCCTATTAATGTAACTGATTTTGATCTAGGTAATTATTTCACTATGATTCTAAATACTAGTGTTTTAAATAATACTTTAGAAATTGGAGATATTTTAGATTATAATTATTATTTTGTATTGAATGGTACAAGCAATAATGCTAATGCAGGTTTATACTTCCCATACTTTGAGGTAGATATATTTAAAAATGGTGTTTTGATTGAGACTATTGATGGTAGAAATAGCCAGTCTTTAACTACTGAGTTAGATTCTAAAGTTTCAAACTTCTCAACTACGTTAGATTATGAAACTCAAGGTTTTACTATATTAGCTACTGAACCAATACCACCAGTACCACCAAAACCTCCTGAACCTCCTGAACCTAATAATAATACTGATAATTCAAGTAATAATCCAGTAGCTAATGCTACTATGAAAGAAACAGGAATTCCAATAATTGCCATAATTTTAGTGCTTTTAACAAGTTTAGGATTAATCTACAGAAAACAATAAAATTTTATTTTTTCAGGGGATAATTTATTTTCTATTCCTTATTCTTTTATTTTTTATCTTTTATTTTTATTTTTATTTTTTCTTATAATTGTTATATTTATTATTTCTCCTTCTTTTTGATATTTTTAATTTTAAAGAGTTTTTATAGAAATGTTTAAATATAGTTATTTTAAAAATATTAATTATTAGTATATACTATAACTTTTATCATATTGTGTTATGCTATAATTATTTATTGTATAATATTCATTGAATTTTTGTAGAAAAAAAAGAACAAATGGAAAATTAATGGTGATGTACTGGTTCACTTTTTAAGGAGAATGAAATATGAATAAAACAACAAAAGGACTTTTCGTAGTACTAATAGGTTCTGTAATGTTATTTTCAGTACTATCTACTACAGTATTTGGGATAAGTGCAGATGAAACAAGTGTAAAAGGTACTGACAATAGTAATAGTAATGTGGTTATAGCAAAAGCAGCAAGTAATCAAATAATTTGGAATGGGAATGGTGGCAAGTTTGGAATAAAAAAAAACAAAAACCACCACAGTAAAAAAGGGAGCTAAGATAAAACTTCCTAAATCACCAAAACGTACTGATTATGTGTTAAAAGGATGGTATACAAAAAAATCTGGTGGAATAAAGATAAGTAAAAATACAATACCAAAAAAGAAAGTTATTTATTATGCGCAATGGTTAAAAAAATATACTCTAACTTTTGATCCTAATGGTGGAAAAGTAACTACTAAATCTAAGAAAGTAGCTAGAACCAAAGCTTTTGGGATCTTACCCAAACCTACTAAATCTGGATATATATTCACAGGCTGGTATACAAAAAAATCTGGTGGAACAAAAGTAGCTACCACAACCAAAATGTCTGCAAAAAACATGATAGTTTATGCACATTGGAAAAAAGGAACTTCCACCACAAACAGAACTTTGACCGCCTCTGAAAAAGCATTAGTTGGTGATTGGTGGATGGTTTCTAGTTCTGCCTCAATGATGTATTCTTTTGCAAATGATGGAACATTCACGCAATTAATTATTATGGAAGGTTCGCTTAAATTGGAGACATATGGTAAAGGAGTGTGGAGTGAATCTGGTGGTACTATTTATATGTCTAATCGAGTTGGCCAATCAAGGATTAATGGGGGATCTTGGTCAGCTTGGAAACCTTATGCAGAACCTTTAGGAACAATGAAATATCGTTTTGGTACTGATGAGAAAGGTAAGTATTTTGAAGAGCTTGCTTATGGAACTAAATATTATAAAAATTAATTATAGTTCTTAAAAAACTTAAAAAATAGATTTGGTCGAAGTTTTAAATCTTAAAGCTAAAAGATCTGGTGTATATAAACTAACTCCAAAAGCTAAAGAGTTATTACAATACTTACATTAATAAAAATACAAATTAAAATTTTGATAATATGAACAATGAAAGAAAAATTAAACTTTAAAAAAGTTCTAGAAAATTATTTGACTATATGAAGTATTATTAATTTAAAAATATTTTTGTTTTATTAAATGTTAAAAATTAGAGTAAGATATACAATGTCCTATGATATTTTTTTAAAAATAATGAAAAATGGATGGGAGGGAACAATAGAATGCTCTGAAAATAGCCTTCATGACCCATCTATATCAACATTGTATAGTAGAATAAGAATGAATCCTTTTGATGCATTAGCTGTAGATAGATTGGCTCATAAAATAAATGTTAATTTTAGAGTTGACAATAATGGAATAGTTATTCATCAAACTAGTCATAAAAACAAGCAGATGAAAATAATTTGGGAAAATATAATCAATGTATACAATACAAAAATCACTAGTGAAATTCTAATTAAAGTAGTAGATGGTAATGAATTAATAATTACGCCTCCTTTCGTCAAGCGCTTTTTTTTAAAACATTATTTTGTCAATGAATTCATTTCATATATTAACAATCATGTTCTAAAGAATAAATCTTAAATTTTATATTTTTTTTCAATAACTTAATTTAATTTTTCCATCATTTTAAATTAATAGTTACTTTAAATCTAACAGTTTTATTAATAGTTTCTGTAAGAATAATTGAGATATTCTAAAAATTAGTAATCTATTAAGTGTTTATCATGCTAAAATGTAGTTAACGGACTTGGCGAGATTTGAACTCGTGATCTAACTATTAGGGGTCTTAAACCCTTCAAAACTAGGTTAAAAGCCCATAAATAACAAATATTTTTAATACTCGTTTAAAGATGATGAGATATTATTTAAAAACTTTTTAAAAAAATATATTCTAAAAACAAAAAGCAATAAACGGGTTAGGGGATTTGAGCCCTCGATCGCAAAATTGGAAGTGTTGTCGTATCTATATACTTTTTCATTTTTTGTTAAATATATAAAGAATAGTCTAAGTCTTATCTATAATTAGAATATCAGTAAATCCAGTTGCATCGAAGACTTCCATGATTAACTCATTTGGATTTTTAATAACCATATCTCCCTGTTTTGTCATGATTTTTTGAGTGGAAAGAATAACACGGAGTCCTGCACTTGATATGTACATTAATTCTTTAAAATCAAAGATTAATAATTTTACATTGTTTAAATTATTCTTCAATTCGTTTTCTAAGATTGGAGAACTATTTGTATCTAATCTTCCTGATAATTCAACTAACAATTCAGATCCATTTAATATTTTATTTATCTTCATTTTAATTCCTCTTTATTTTGATTTAAATTGTTCATTGTTTTAAATGATTATTCTTTAATTGAATTTTATTTTAGCTAATGTATTAAATATTTTTTTAATTGTAAGCTTTATAATATAATTTTGATTAGCTAATTTTATCAATAGCTTTTTTAGTTGGTTTTTTTAATGGTTATTATGGTATTATTTAATCCTAAAATTCTACTATAACTTATTTTATCGGAAATTTTTTTGAGTACAGTTATATTATCAAATTCTTGAACATCATCGGACTGGACTGTTGGGTCATATTCAATACCAGAGTCTTTGAAAGATAATATTACTTCTCTTTTCCCTATTTTTATTAAAATATCTATGAAATCTAGTTTTTTCTTTTTATTAAAGGTATGTTTCTTTTTATTATTTGCTTTCTTTCTATTATTAATCAAATTATTTTGGTTATTATCTTGATTATTGTTATAGTTAATAATATTTACAAGGATTTCTTCAATAGCCATACCTAAATACACTGATGTTTTTTCACTCAAGCCTTTACTTTCAGAAAAATCTATAATTTTTTCAGATAAATCCATAACTTCATTTAAACCTTTTATTGTCAAATCAAATATTTCAAAATCATCACTTCTTTCTAATAATAAAAATCCTTTATATTTACCTTTAGATTTTGAAGAAATGATTTTAACTGAAACTAGTATTATTAGTATTGTTGTAATTTCAGCTATTGAAAATGAAATCCAAATTCCATATATTCCAATGATATTACTAAGAATATATGCTACTGGAATTAATATTAATAAACCTTCACAAATAGAAATTAAAAAAGATAATTTATTTTGTCCAATAGCTTGATTATAAAAGAGCATAATAAAAGTTATGGTTACACCAACAAAACTTAATGAAAAAATTCTCAAAGCATCAATTGTTGCACTAATATTTTCAGAACCTGTAATTCCATAAATCTGGACTATTATATTAGGTAAAATTATTATAGATATTGTAATAAGCATACTAATGATAATAGCTATTTTAAAAGAGTGTTTCATGACGAATTTTACTGCATTATTATCTTTTTCAGCATAAAGAACAGCTACAATTGGAGAAAATGTTTCACAAACTCCAGCTACTAATATTGATACAATTAAAAGAACATCAAAACAGGTTGCCATTGCAACAGCACCAGAACTACCCAGTGTTATTATTACAAGGGAGTTGATGATTAATATTTTTAAAAACATGAATATTTGTCCAGATGCAGGAGAAAGTCCTAATACAAAAATTGATTTCAATGTTTTAAATATATTCTCTATTTTATTTGTGAACTTTGTAACCCTATCTTTTGAAATTAAATATCTTATTACTAAGATCATTCCAAAGCAGTATCCTACAAGAGTAGCTAAGCTACCTCCCATAATTCCCATATTGGCATATTTTATAAAAACAACATCCATTATGACATTCACTACATTTGCAACTATAAAAACCATTGTAGCTAAATTAGGTTTTCCTTCAGCACGGATAAAATAACTAAATCCCAATGATAAGAGCATTAAAGGTGTTCCTAGAAATATGAAACCTAAATAATCATTTACTAACTGAAATAATTGTTGATTTCCTTGTGGATCATAGTTTAAGGTTGCATATAATTGATCATAGACTTGTTCATATGATTTAGATATTTGATTGTCTGCCATTTTATCACTTTCAAAATAATTTGTAATATTCGCTACTTTTTTTAAATATAAAATGTTTTAAACCAATATTTTTAACTAATTTCTATAATTTTTAAAATTTTAATATAATTATTTATAGTAGTGAATATTCTCTACTTTTTTATTTTATTAATATCTTTAATATAAACTTATCTATATAAAAAATATAAAAAAGAACATAAAAAATATAAACTTAAACATAATATATATATATATATATATATATATTTACCAGTTATATATAAACTAATAAATAAAAAATATTTACTATATAGAAAATAAAAATGAATTATTAAAATACAATCTAAATGTTTTAGAAATATTTAAAATGGTATAAATAAACAATTAAGAATTAAAAATAGGTAATTAACTATTAAAAAGAGAAATAATTAATAAAATATGAATAATCAGTAAGATTAGAATTAAGATGGTAATAATTAATAAAATAAAAAAATCTAAAAAAGTGTAATAAAAAATCTAATAAAACCATGTATTAAATAATAACTTTTATAGATTTGTTGGTTCTGATGAATAAACTGAAATTTCTAATTCTTTAGCTAAATAGTCTTCTATAGCTTCACCAAATTTAGTGAAATGAACTTGATTTAAATGAGAAGTTAAACAATCCTTATTTTCCCATTTTTCAACAAATAAAAGAGAATTATCCTCGTCTAATTGATCATATAAATTATATTCTACGCATCCTTTTTCTTTTCGTGTTTTTCTAATTAGTTCTTTAGATTCTTTAATAATATTATTTTTCATACCTTCTTTTGCTACTATTTTAGCTAATACTATAATCATATTTATTCACCTATAATAAAATTCTATAATAAAAGTTATATGGTAATTTTGTATTTTCTACAAACTACCATAGTATTTAATGTTTTTATTTCTATCTAATCTAAATTTAGCCCTTTTATTCTCAAACCTCCATTTAATGAAACTTTTCGTAAGTGTTTTTATACATGTTTTATATTTTTTATATTACATATTTTCATCAATTATAACTACTGGTTTTATCAAGTCTCTTGGTTTTTCTTTCATTAGGAGTAATGCTTCTTCAATTTTATCAAATCCATGGAATACATGTGTTGCCATTAGTCCTGGATCCATTCTTCCGTAAGATACTATATCAGCTAATCTTTCCATTCTGACTCTTCCACCAGGACATAATCCTGTTGCAAAATCTTTATCTGCCATTCCGAAACCCCATCCTTCACGACAGATAGGTAAAGTTTCTCCACTTCCAAAGTAATTGATATTTGAAACTATAGATCCTGCTTTTGCAGTTCTAACAGCATCTAGTATTATATCTGGTCCTCCTCCTGCTATAATAACTGAATCAACACCTTTTCCACTGGTTGCTTCTAATATTTGTTCATCTGTTGGTCCTTCTTTATATGATATTATATCGGTTGCACCATATTCTTTAGCTACCTCTATTGCTTTGGGACGAGTTCCAACTGCGAAAATCTTCCCTGCACCTTGTAGCTTTGCACCAGCAATAGCTGATAATCCAACAGGTCCAATTCCTAATACTGCTACTGTTCCTCCCATTGGGATATTAGAATTTTCAGCTCCCATAAACCCAGTAGATAACATATCAGGTATCATAACAGCTGCTTCAAGAGACATCCCTTCAGGTAAATGTGCCAGGTTTGCATCTGCTAAGTTCACATGGAAATATTCTCCAAAGACTCCGTCTTTAAAGTTAGAGAATTTCCATCCTCCTAATGGTCCAGTTGTTTGTGAGGAAAATCCTCTTTGTGCTGCTTCATCATCCCAATCAGGAGTTATAGCTGGAACAATTACTCTATCTCCTGGCTTAAAATCTTTTACTTCACTTCCAACTTCATCAACTACACCTAAAGCTTCATGTCCTAATATAAGATTGTGTCTATCTCCTATTGCACCTTCCCATACAGTGTGTATATCTGATGTACATGGAGCAAGGGCTAATGGTTTTACCAGTGCATCACGAGAACCTATTTCAGGTTTATCTTTTTCAATCCATCCAATTTCACCTATTCTTAACATTGCCAATCCTTTCATTATATCACCTATTATGTATACAAATGGTATTATGGCACTTAAAATTCTATCGCTTTATTATTGCTTTCTTGAATAAGGAAACAGAATAATATATTGTATTATAATACTCTTCAAATTAGATTTTAGTATTAGTTGTATTTCAATTAATTTGTTTCGAATATCTTCAATATTAGTAGAGATACATAATCTGTATAACTAATAATATTTTGATATTTTTAATATTTGATTGATTTTTGACATTAAATGCCATCAATACTCATTAATACTGATATAGTATTAATACATAAATACTTTTCTAAATAATTCTTAATATTCTAATAATATTATTTTTAAGTTTAGTAATAATAATATTAAATAAAAAATATATGATAAATAAAAAGATATATGATAATATGGATTATTCAATTATTTATAAAGCTAATATTTTAATATTTTTAATTTTAATATATTGCTATCTTACTATCCTAATATATTAATCTCTTAATATTTTAAATAAGCAAAAAAACAATATTATATTAAAAATAGCTAAATAATAATTACATTAGAAATAAAATAATTAATAATCATTAATAAAACAATTAATAAAATAATTAATACAATTATTAGTTAAATTATTAGTTGAACTATTAATTAAATTATTAATTAAAGTAAAAAATAAATTTTATCTTTTTAATAGCTGTCCTGGATTTAAAAAGTTTTCTAAAAATTTTAAAAAGTCTGTGTTTTCTTTTAAACTTTCATCTTTTAGTAGGTGTTTGATACTTTGCCAGGTGTATGTGTCTATTAAAAGTCCCTTCATATTCTTCCCTACCTTTATAATATGGATATTCTCTTTTGTTAAAACACTTTTGATAAAATTCTTTGCAGTTTTAAATTGCCTTTCTTTATTTAAAACAAGTTTATCTTCGAGAATATAATAATCTTCACCATGAGATTTTATAAAGTTTTCACATGCTTTTTTATCCCAAACTCTAGGACCTTCATGAATATAATATTTACTTTGCTTGTAAACACTTAACTCAAATATAAAAACTCCTATTTTCTTTTCATCAGTCCAATAATCACTTTTAAAAACTGAAAAATCGTTATCTTCTAATTTTTCTTCAATTGACTGTTGGGTTTTTTTAAGTTGAGGATGAATAGAATCAACAGAAATATCTGGAATATTAAATTTTATCGTGATTGTTTTAGTTTTTCTATCCTTAAATTGTTTATATAACTCATAAGGACTAATCTGATCATGTATTTCTTTTTCAGACATTTTTTCTTCAAAAGTTTCTTTTTTATCAATTCCATAAAAGAATTTTATTTTATCGGCTTCATTAGAATTTAAGAAGTTTCTTGAAGCTATTATAAACTCAGACATCCTTTCTTTTGTTAATGCAGCTCCAACATTTCGTGTTTTGTCAGTTGGATCAATAGCTATAAGGGGATCTTTAAACAATTTATCTGTTTTATAATCTTCTAAATCAATAACTGTCTTATTTTTCCAATTAGCTGCTGCTTCAAGAGTCTCTTCAAAAGTATTATATCTAAGTATTAGCATTTCACAAAGATAACCTGCAAATCCACCAACTTTAAACTCAGATCCATAAACTCCAACTTCACTCATGAATTTTTTAAGAAGTAATACTTCATCTTTTTGTTTTTCACTTTTTAAATGTTTTTTAATATAGTTTGTGTGGAGTATTGTTCTATCAACTGCTGATTTTAATTCTTTAGCAGTTTTTATCTTATAACATGGAACAAAATCAACATAATAACCATTAATATGGCTTGTAAGGTAAGGATGGGATGCATAATGTTCTTCAGCTATTCCATTTAGATGTTCGCTACAATTATGTCCTAAATAAAGACCTTTTTCTTTTAAATAATCTTCATCTTCTTCAAGTGAGAAATTAATGAATATATCAATATCAGAACTTCCAGATAACCATGTCCCTTTAGCTATTGAACCAACAAGTTTTGCTTCAACATTGATATCTTCTTCTTTAGCTATTTTATTAATGTAGCTTATTGCATCTTTAGCAATTTCATGAACCTTTTTTATTTCTGATTCTTTTGGTTTTATTTCTTTTAATATTTCCTTATAGTTCATAAAATCACTTAATAAAGATATGTATTTATATAAATACTAATAATGTTATTAATACCATTAATACCATTAATACCATTAATACCATTAATAATTATAATAATCATAATATTTATAATAATACTAATAATTGTAGTAATACTAATATTAATACTAATTTGATTTTATTATATACTAATATTTATAATACTTATAATAATTTTAATGTTTATAATAATCTTAGTATTTATAATACTTTTAATAATAATTAATAATATTTTTAATAATATATGTAATAATTATAATAATAACAATAACAACTATATCAATGGATTACTAATAATTTTATCAATATAATATTATAGTTATACTAATTTATATTATACTAATAAATTATAATATAAATTATAGTATAAATTATAATATGAATAATAATATAAATATTTATTAATATAGATATAATTAAGATATAAATAATTAAAGTATTAAAGTTCGAAAACTTTAATATTAGAATAAATTGGACCTTTTGGTGTGAGTTCACTTATTTTTAGAGATATTTTTTCAATATTCATGTTTCCAATTTCAAAATTTTCTAATTTTTCTATTTTTGATTTAAATTCATTTTTGTCCTTTAGATTCCTTATTCTTCCAATGGTAATATGAGTTTTAAATTGTTTATCTAATTTAAATCCAATTTTTTTAAATTCTAAATCTAATGCATCGTGTAGTTTAGTTATAAACTCACTATTTTCACATCCAACCCACAATACTTTCATATAATTTTTATTTGGAAAAGTCCCAAGTCCTTTGATAGATATTTCATTTGAAAAATTATCTTTAAAGTTTATTTCATTTAAAACCTTTAAAATACAGTTTTTAACTTCAAAAATTTTATCTTTATCTATATCTCCAAAAAATTTAAGCGTAAAATGTAGATTTTCCTCTTCTACATATTTTACATTGTTATTCGTGTTTTTAAATTCCTCTTGAACTTTTACTATATTTTGAATTAAATCTGAATCTATATCTATAGCTAAAAAACAACGTTGTTTTGCCACCATAATTTCACATATATACTTTAATTCCATAACTTTTTATTTAAAAGTTATAATTAACCTTTGATTTGTGTTTAAAGTATTATTTTTCAATTATATTTTCTTCTATAGACATTCCAAAATGTCTTGCTCCTTGATCAATGAATACTTTAAGTTTATCTCCAACTTGAATATCGGATACTGAGATAGCTTCATTTTTATCATTTACAAGTCTTATTGTTTCAGCATTCTGTAATAAAGATTTTATCTTAATTTCATCGAATTCAGCTTCTATCAATATAAGAGGCCTCTTTTCGATTTTAGACCTTCCTACTATAACAGTTCTACTATTGCCATCTTTATCAACAGCTAATACTTCATCACCAGTTTCAAGTTCAGATAAGTATTTTGTCTTATTTCCAGGTACCATTACATAAGCTTGTACAGGACCTGCATTTACCCTAAATGGTCTTGATGCAACATATTCACTTTCAAGAGATTCACTATGAACTAAAAACATAGCTTTTGAGTATGATCCAATCAACATTCCCTCTCCAGGAATTAACATTGAGGTTGTATCAATACATACTCTATCCCCACTTCCAACAGGCTTAATATCTGTGACTGTTGCTTCTTTTAACTCATATCTTTCAGTAGATGCATCTTCAATTATTTTAGCTATTTCTTTTATTTGCTTGAAGCTTTTTGGTTTAAATATTATTCCATCAGTTCCAATTTCTAAGGTTTCAATAGCTAGTTTAGCTTCTTCAGGGCTATTTACAGCAGCTATTAATTTTACATCTACACCTTGAAGATCTGCGATTATATTTTCAAGGGGGATAATTGTCCAATCTTTTCCAACGAGAATTAAATAATCAACAACTTTTCCAAGGACTCTAGCTAACTCTTCATGTTTTTTACTATTAATTTCAACATAAGCTACGACTTTTTTCCCCTTATTTTTATAGCTTTTAGCTACTTTTAAGTCATTGGAATCATTTAAATCAGTATCATTACCTAATTGAAGAGTTCCATCACCTTCTCCATTGATACCAACAATGGATATATCTGCATTTTCATCTTCGCTTATGACTTCAATGTTTCCTAATTTTTTTATATTGTTGATGTCTTTTAAATCTAAAACATGGTCGATTCTAGATTCAAGTCCAGTTGTTATTAGTTCTTTTTTTTCTTCCCATTTTATATCAGGGGTCATTATCCAAGCAAATTTATTTTTCAAGGCAAGATCTCCTTAATATGTTAATAAAATTTAGTTTGATATTTTAAATTATTTAGTTCAGATTTTAGATTACTTAATTAATATTTAGATTATTTAATCCATGTTTTAGATTATTTTGAATTATTTATTTTTGTTTTAAATTATTTAATCAATATTTTAGATTATTTGATTTAATTTAATTTTTTTAATCTAATATTTTTAGAGCTTCTTCAACATCTAAATCTTTATGAACAACTTCAGCTATAGCTTTTGTAATTTTTCCAGGAGATTTAGCTTGGAAAAGGTTTCTTCCAAATGCAACTCCAGCACCACCAACTTCGAGGGAATCTCTAACCATTTCTAACAATTCTCTATCAGTTTCAACTTTAGGTCCTCCAGCTATTACAACTGGAACTAATGCTCCTTCAACTACTTCTTTAAAGCTATCTGGATCACCAGTATAGTTTGTTTTAACAATATCAACACCAAGTTCAGATCCAACTCTTGCTGCGTGTTTTACAAGTTCAACATCATGTTCATTTTTAATTTTTTGACCTCTTGGATACATCATTGCAAGTAGTGGAATTCCCCATTGACTGCATGTTTCAGCTATTTCACCCAATTCCATTAACATTTCAGCTTCTGTTTCTGAACCAATATTTACATGTACTGATACTGCATCAGCTCCAAGCTGAATTGCTTTTTCAACAGATGTAACTAAAACTTTATTGTTTGGGTCAGGACTAAGTGAAGTACTAGCTGATAAGTGTATAATAAGACCAAGATCTTTACCATATCCTCTGTGACCTTGTTCGATTATTCCTTTATGCATTAAAACTGCATTCGCTCCTCCACGAGAGATACTTTCAATTGTTTCACTCATATTTACTATACCTTTAACAGGGCCAATTGATACTCCATGATCCATCGGTGCAATAACAGTTCTATTAGTTTTTCTATCTATGATTCTTTCTAAACGAATCCTTTTTCCAATCATAATTAGCCATTCTCCTATAAATTCTACTTTTCTATTTTTTTGAATAAGATTAATCCTATTAAGCTAATAACCTTTTTAAGCTTTAAGATAGATTTAAGCTTTAACTTAAAAGTATTTTTATAATTTTTTTAATAATAAAAGTATTTATATTTCTTTAACTATAAAATATTTTTTAATTATATAAATATTAATAAGCTTATATGAATATTATAATAAAAATGATAATTAATAAAATCAATTTAATATTAATAAAAATATAAAAATTATATAAAAATTGAATAAAAATTATATAAGATTATATAAGATTATATAAAATCATATAGAAATATTATAAAAATTAATAATTATGATATTTATTAAGTTATTAAGTTATTAAGAAGTTATTAAGTTATGAAATTAATAATATTAATCATACTAATATAAATTAATAATTTTGTAATTAATAGATTAATAATTAATAATATTAAAATTACTATACTAATGAATTGTATTTAATAAATTAATAAATTATAATTAACATACAAAAATATTATGATCAATTAACTTTTTTTGTTTTTATTTAATTTAGGACTCCAAAGTTCAAACTCTTTTATTTGTGGAGGTATACCTTCATTTCCACATGATTCTAACCATCCTTCATTAGATTCAAACACTTCTTCAGTTTTAGAACTTCTAACAAAATCTATAAGTCCTCTATTTCTAATTAATGTTATTTTAGGTTTTAATAATGATGCCCATATAAAATATACTTTAAATGTTGTATCTGGATGATAACCTCCTCCAAGATCAACAGAAAGAACATCACACTTGTTTAAATTTTTATATACTTTTTCTAATGTGGTGTGAAGGCGAACATCACCACTGATAAATTTTAAATTGTTATATTTTTTAGCTAAAATATCCATTTTAGGTATTGCTTCTGGACTGTTGTCTAATGCAATTAACTTTCCATTTTTAATATTTTTAGCTATTATTTCACTTGTGTTTCCAACATGACACCCTAATTCAACTACTGTATCTCCTTCGTTTAAAACCTCTTTTAGTTGCTTTCTATACACTTTAATGTCATAACTAATTAGTATCATATTATCTTTAGCTTTATTTTAATTAAATCCTGTCATATTATTATTAAACTTTTTAATATTATTCTTATTTTAATATTATTCATTATTTTATATTATTGATTAATTTTCATACTTTAATCAAACTTTAATATTATCAATCAATTTTTATATTATCATTATATATTTTAGATATTTTAAAATCAATAGCTTTTAAATTATCAGACTTTTGAATTTTTCCTAAATCTTCCTTTTTTGCAATTGCAAATACTGTATTTCCAAGCATTGCCATTGATGCTCCAATTGTACATTTTTTTAATTCATTAACAATTTTCAAAAGTTCTTTATTCATCAATCCTGTTTTCTTTGCAAATTCATATGAGCAATCCATAAAATTTTCAATTGTTGGATTATTAATTATTTTTTCCTGCATAATAAGACCAAATTTATTTATGTCCTTCTTCTTTTTGGGGTTTTTTATAATGCTTGAAGTGTCTATTTCTCCAAATGTTTTTGTAAGGACTAATATATCAGAAAAATTATTTTTATCTTCTATAATATTTGTTTTACCAATTTTTGGTGCTCCAGGAGAGGTTCTAATAACAATACCTTTTGATGTTTGAGACAAAACGTCTCCCAATCCACTTCCAAGTTCAACTTCTGTTAAATGAGCAATTTGACCTGCTTGGTTATTAGATAAATCTAAATTAAAGATTTTTGATAGTCCAATAGCTGTTCCAAATGAGCATGAAGCTGAAGTACCAAATCCAGATCCTACTGGAACATTTATTTCATGATTAATAATTATATTATCTTTCAATTCAAATTTTCCATTATTTTTTCCATTATTTTTAATAATATAATTTTTCAATATTTCTATTGTTTTTAGAGTTATTAACTCATTTTTTGGATCTTTTTTACCATTTATTCTAATTTGAATTTGATGAATTTCATTATTTTCTTTTTTTATGGTTTGTATACTTGTTTTAACTCCACTATCAATTAAGACCCCTGCTCCACAAGAACCTTTTTTTAAAGGATTTTCATCTTCTTTTATACTGAAAAATCCAGTTATATGACTTGGCACAAAAATAGAAACTTTCATATTCATTCCTTTTAATTTTATTCTAAAACTTTTTAAAGTCTTTTTAATCTTTTTTAAAAGCTTTCTTAAAATAGCTTTCTTAAAATCTTTTAAAACATTTTTAAATTCTTTTTTAAATGCAATAAATAATTTTAATAAATAATTTTAATAAATATTTTGACAGTTAATGAATAATATGCAATAAGTATTTTAATAATAAAATATATTATTAATAAAATTATATATTTATATATTTAATTACTATATATCTAATTATTATATATCAAATTATTATATATTTAATTTATATACTTATTTTTAGTATAATATAATTAATTGTATTATAATAATAAAATTATAGAATGATAATAAATTATTTCATTATTTAATCATTAAACAGTTATTAAACATATTAAGGAGAAATATTTTTGAATAAAAGAATAGATTTACACATGCATAGCTTATTTAGTGATGGTGAATTACTTCCTTCTGAATTAGCTAGAAGAGCTGCAGTTTTAAACCATGAAACAATTGCTATAACCGACCATATCGATTCTTCGAATATAAGTTCTTTATCTAAACTAGCTGGAGCTCTTGATGATATTAATGAAAATTGGGATATTAATGTTGTTCCTGGTGCTGAAATAACTCATGTTCCTATTGAAGTTATTGATAATTTAGCTTTAAAGGCAAGGGAGTTTGGAGCTAAGATTATTGTTGTTCATGGAGAAACATTATCTGAACCAGTTATTCCTGGAACTAACTTAGCTGCAGTTCAATCTGAGAATGTGGATATTTTAGCTCATCCAGGTCTTATAACTCATGAAGAAGCTGAAATAGCTAAAGATAATAATATATTTCTTGAAATTAGTGCAAGAGCAGGTCATAGTTTAGCTAATGGCCATGTAGCTAAAGTAGCTTGTGATGTTGGTGCTGATTTAGTAATTGATACTGATGCTCATGCTCCTAATGATTTAATAACATTTGAAAAAGCTAAATTTATTGGTTTAGGTGCTGGACTATCTGAAAAACAGGTTGATAAAGCTTTAATTGATAACCCAATTAAAATTCTTAAAAAAAGAAATATTATTTAATCTAGTTACAGTAAAAATAAATTAAAATTAAAAATATAGTAATATTAAAAATATATTTAATATAATATTGATATTATTATATTTATTTAACTATAAATTTTATTCAATATAACTAGTTTTAATATATCCAATATAAGAAATAGTTTTATATTTATTATCTAAAATTAGTTTTAGTATATTTAATATTTAAAATAAATTTAATAAAAAAAATAAGAGGAATAATTCCTCTTTAATTGTTTAATTTTTTAAAATCTTTTAATTTTACTTATAATAAACTTTTTTAAAGTCTAACTTTTTTAAAAGCTTATACTTGCGGATTTTCCTTGTCCTTTTAAGGTATATGTATTGACATTCCAGTTTTTAACAGTACCTAAGCTATTTTGTGAGCTAGTAGTGTCTGCTAATACCCAAGTGTCACCTACTTTTATCTGTGCAAACACATGTCCTACTTTTCCACTTACTGTGAAAATACAGTCTGCATGAACATATCTTGCAGCTAAACCAGATGCTCTTGATAAAGCTATCAATAAATGGGTTTGGTCAACACAGTTTCCCCATTTTCTATTTAAAGCTCCTACAGCACCATTTCCTCCACTAAGAGAATTTTCATAGTAACTATATTTTATATTATCTCTTACATAGTTAAATATTGCAGTTGCTTTTTCAAGTTCAGTTTTACAGTTTTTAGTTAAACTTGCTGCTAATGATTTTATTGCAGCATTATTTACTTGACAATTAGTAGTTGCTACTAAGTATTTTTGTAATTCACTTGCACTTAATGTATTTTTTTCATTTAAAGGACCTGTAGGAATAGAACCAGATCCACTTCCTCCGCTACTTCCACTTCCTCCATTTAATTTATCCGTACTTTTTACATTTAAGGCTAAATAATTTGGCAATCTCCCTTCTGATTTTGAGAATTCAAGGATTTTTGAAAAACCTAATATTAAGGTTTGGAATTGCATATTACCTAATGTCGAACTTCCATAGTTAGGAGCCTGACCATTTTTAACCATATATGCTGAAACTCTTGAAGCTAAATCTACAAAGTCATTTTTGTAAATATTTCCATTTATTGAGCTTCCAGTAGGATTTGAAGGAGCTTTAAAGGTCTTAGCTACAACACCGCTACTAACACCTTTATTTATATTAACAATTGCAGTTGATGCTAAATATAAAAAGTCAGTCATTGAATATTGCTTTCCATTAATTACAACATAGTTCGGAAGAACACCATTGTTTTTAACAAATGCTTCTACTCTAGCTCCTGCATCTTTAATATTAGCTAAACTGATTGTATCGGAGTTTGATGAACCGTTTGATCCACTATTTCCACCTGTACCACTATCATTTGTTGAAGAACTACCAACTGTAATTCCATTTTTACCATTATAGTTAGGTACAACTTTATTTAAAGTAGTAGAAATTTTTTTATCAAATGAAACATAGTTAGGCATTACTTTATTGTTTTTATAGTAATCTACTATCTTAGCAAATCCATAAATCATAGTTTGGAATTGTATGTTTCCAAGAGTTGAACCTCCATAGTTTGGGGCTTGGTTGTTCTTATCTGTAAATGAAACAATTCTTTTTGCTAAGTCAACATAACCAGCTTTGTATAAATTTCCATTAGTTACACCACCATTAGGGTAACTTGGATCTTTAACATTTTTTGCAGTTATATCTGAATTACTGCCTCCATTTAAATTTATAATGGATTTAGAGAGTAAATATAAAAATTCACCCATAGATATTTTTTCACCGCAAAGAGTTATATAATCTGGAAGTTTACCATTTTTTTCAACGTATTTCTTTAATTCAGTTGCTGCAGACATAATATCTTTATTACTAAATTTAACTGTTGAAGTTAAAGTAGCGAGGGTTTTTAAGATAGTTGTATCAGAACTGCTTAAAACTGCACTATTCGAATTTGTTGTTGAAGTATTACCTAATTGGTTTGTTTTCTCAGAATTTCCTTCGCTTGAATTATTTATTTGACTATTATTATAGTCTGAATTATTATTAGTTTCTAAAGATTCTGAGACTGAATCATTTGAACTATTTGATGAAGATTCGATATCATTTTGATTTTCATTAATATTATTAATATTTTCGTTAGTTATATTAATAATATCTTGGTCTGAATTATCATTTGTACTTATTGAATCCTCAGGCAAATTATCCGCACTTTCTGTAAAAAGATTTTCTATAGTATCGTTTGTGTCACTAGCATATATTAAACTACTATTTGCAATAATGAGTAGTACAATAAATACAAATAACATTTTTACCCTATTCGAAATTTTTTTACCTCCAATTTCTCAATTAAAGAGCTTTTTTTATATTGTATGAACATTTTAAAATTTTTATAAAATTTCATATAATATAACTCTAAAACTGAGTATTTAATTGTTTTGTCTTTTAAACAATATAAATGTATTGTTTTTTCTCATTGCAGCTTTTTTTTCAACTATTAATCTTATTTCAAGAGTATTCTATTATTATTGCATTGTCTTTTTTATTTGCTGTATAAAAGTTTATATTATTTATTAGGATTTTAATATTAAATACACCAATAATCAGCATTCTCTATAAATATAATCTAAATTAATACTTTAAAATCAATAATTAATATAATTTTTAATTTATAAGAATATTTAAGTTAATTCATAAAAATATTTTAGGAATAATTATAGAGTAATAAAAATAGATAAGAATTAAGTAAGAAATAATAATGAATAATCTACAATAGTTTATAATAATACACAATGATCTGTAATAATCCATAATAACAAACAAAAACAAATAATAGTAAATAATAGTAAATAATAACAAATAATAATTAGTTATAATCAATAATAATTAAAAAAATAAAAAATAATAAAAAATATATCTAAATAAAAAATAACTTTAAAAAATAATTCTAAAAAATAATTCTAAACTATAAAAAAATAATTAAAAAGAAGGTAAGTATTAGAATAATATTTCTGCTACTTTACCTGATTTAAGTTTATATGTATTTGGATTCCAATTATTTACAACACCTAAGTCATTTCTTGAACTTGTTGTATCAGAAACAGTCCAAGTATCATCTATAAGAACTTGTACCCAAACATGACCATAAACATTTCCACTGGAGAAAGTACATGTTCCATGTACATATCTTGCAGCTAATCCAGATGCTCTGTAAAGAGCTATAGATAAATGTGCTTGATCTACACAGTTTCCATATTTAAGCTGAGATGTTTTAACAGCTCCATATTTAGTATCGTAATAAAAACTGTAGTCTATATTTTTTTGCATCCAGTTATATATGGCTGTTGCTTTTTCTAAGTCATTATTACAATCTTTTGTTATGCTTGTTGCTAATTTTTGTATTTCAGAGTTAGTAACTAGACAATTTTTTGTGTTTTTTAGATATTTTTGCAGTTCACTGGTACTGAATGTATTTTTATCGTTTAATACTGTAGTTTTTGCTGAACTACCTCCACCAGTACCACCTGAATTAATAGGGTTATTAGATTTTACATTTATAGTTACTGATGATGGTAATTTATTATTTTTAGATGAATACTCTATTATTTTTGAAAATTCCCACACGATTGTTTGGAATTGAATTTTCCCAATTGGAGAATTTGCATAATTTGGAGCTTGTTTGTTAGATTTTATAAATTTTGTAACATTTTTTGCAAGAGATACAAAATTTGCCTTGGATAATTTACCATTTATTGAATTTCCAGCAGGTTTTGTTGGATTACTTACAGAAATAGAACTAATTCCACTTGATGAACCACTATTAATATTAGTGATTGCACAACTCAATAAATATAAAAAATTAGACATTGTATATTTTTTAGAATTTATTTCTACATAATTTGGCAATTCATCGTTTTGATTAACAAATGCATTTACTCTAGACGCAGCGTCTTTTATATCAGCTAAACTTATTCCACTACTCACAGTAGGTTTTGATGGTGTTATAAGTCGTGTATATTTTGGAATTACTTTATTTATATTGTTATTTTTTGATATTTTTACAGTTATTTTTGATGGTAAATACCCTTTAACAGATTTAAAATATACTATCTTATTTAGCATTGATATTACAGTTTGATACTGCATAGTTCCTAATTTTGTAGTTAAATAATTTGGTATCCTATTATTGGAATTTATATATTTTATTATCTTTTTTGAATATGAATAATATTGTGCTTTAGTTAATGAACCTTTTATAGTAACTCCAGTCGGATTACTTGGATTTTTAACATTATATTTTATAGTTACTGATGTTGATTTTTGATTATATTGGTAGTGTATATATTTACTTAATATATACATATATTCAGGCATTGAAAACTTATATCCTCCAATAGTAATACTATTAGGTAGTTTTTTATACTTTTTTATATAAGTATTGATGGTTTTAGATGCTTTCAATATTTGACTTTGAGTTAATTTACTAGGTTCACCAGCAGCTGCCTTACCAGTTACAGTAGTTTTAGGATTATTATTAGTATTATTATTAGTATTAATATTAGAATTAGTATTAGAAGTGTTTTTAACCTTGTTTGCACTTTCATTTGTACTACTAAGATTATTTACATTTTCTTGAGCTATATCTTGAATATTGTTACTTTCTATATTATTTTCTCCTAAATTTGAACTATAATCAGTCGCATTACTAGCATAACCTGCACTTATTCCAATGAAAAATAGACAAAATATAAGTATAATAAATGTCTTTTTTCTCAATTTAATTCTTCCACCTCTAGACTCTATAACTAGTTTTTATTTTACTAGTTTTATTAACTGAATAACCCATTAAATTAAGTTAATTAAATTAGTAATTCATAAAACACTTAATAAACTAATAATATTTTATCAATAAATTTACAGATTATATTATTAATTCATTAATAATTAATACTATTTTACTAAATAAATATAGATAGTTTATATCTATATTAAATATTCTATTATATCACTATAATGTAGAGTCATGCATTAATAGTAATATAACTAAAATTAAAAAATGAATTCTATTGGAATAAAAATATCCAATCTAATATTCATTCTAAATTAGAATATAGCTATTTAACTTAATATTTAATGTTATATCTATTATTGAATTTATAGCTTATAAACTTTTATATATTAAAATAAGCACATAAACCTTTTTTTTTAGAATAAAATCACAGAACTTTGTACTCCAGTACTAAATCCTTTCCTAACTGATAGCTATTTTTTAATTCAAGGTTGATGGCTTCTTTCATGAAATCAAAACCATCTCCATCAAATAATGTTTTAGCATATTTGCCTCCAACAACCATTGGAGCTACACAGACCCTTATTTCATCAATTAGGTTTTCTCTTAGCATTGAAAAGTTTAAAGTAGATCCTCCTTCCAACATTAAGGTTTTAATCTTTTTTGAGTAGAGATACTTCATTAATTCTTTTAAGTTCACTGATGGGTCTTTAGAATAGAATACATCAGCTTTTTCACTAAGGGCTTTTGAGCGTTCAAAGATTATGTTGTCTGTTTCAACTTTATTAGAAACTGCTATGATTGTTAAAGCATCATCATTCAATATTCTCGATTCAATAGGTGTTCTTGCTTTATTATCAACAACTACTCTAATGGGATTATCTAGTTTCTCAGAAGTTATTTTATGAACAGTTAATCTAGGATCATCCATTAAAACAGTATTTATTCCAACCATTATCCCATCAACTTCTTTTCTAAGTTCATGAACCCTTTTTAAATCTTCCAGACCAGATATTTCAGAACTCCCTGTTTTTGTAGCTATTTTACCATCAAGTGTCATAGCTGCATTTAGTATCACATAAGGTCGCATGTTTTCACACTTGTCTTTGATATATTGTCTTTTTTATTAATTATTATATTAAAGTACTTTTATTATAATTAATTTTAAATATTTAATTAATTTTAATGTATTTTTATATTAATTATTTATCTTAAAATATTTTTATTTTAAAAACATTATTATTTTTAAAGTTTCTTTGAATTAATTTTAAAAACTTTTTTATTTTAAAATTTTTTATTTTTAAAAATCTTTTTATTTTAAAAAATTTATATTATTTAATATGTATAATAATATTGTATAATAAATATAATTATATAATCTATAAATAATGAAATAATAAATGAAATGAAATAATAAATGATTGAAAAATAGTATATAATTTAATAATAACTATTCGAATAGTAAATAATGGTAGTAAATAAAGGAAAAATAAATAAAAAATATTTATTTTAATAAATATCTAATTTAGACATATCTAAATTAAGGTGATGATTTAATGGAAGATAGATATAAAAAAGGAATGGAAATTCTTAAAATAACTAATAAAGATGCTATCAATGGATTATTTGATGAATTAGAAGATATAGCTCCAGATCTAGGTAGATTTATAGTTGAGTTTCCTTACTCTGAAATATATACTAGAGAAGGATTAGATTTAAAAACACGAGAATTAGCTACAGTTGCAGCTCTGACTGCTTTAGGAACTGCCAAAGGACAATTAACTAATCATATCAATGCTGCACTTAATGTAGGTAATACTCCTGAGGAGATTGTTGAAGTTATAATTCAGATGTCTGCTTACGCAGGATTTCCAGCAGCTATAAATGGTATTTTTGCAGCTAAAGAAGTTTTTAAGAAAAAAGATTTACTGCCATTAAAAGATAATGAAAATGATTAATATTCATTGATTTATAACCAAAAGTTATATTAATTTATAATTATTTATAATTATTTATGTCCATTATAATCATTATATCATTATAATCAATATAATTATTATAATCACTATAATTATAATTATTATATAAATGTTTATATTATCATTAGGGGTATAATATGTTTATGGGAGCATCAACTAAGCAAGGTTATGATATAGCTGATAAAAGTAGGGAAATTGTAAGGTCATTAATTTCTGAAGAAATTAAAAACCTTTCTAACGAGGAAAAAGACATTGTTGAAAGGATAGTTCACTCTACTGCTGATCCTGAATATGCAAAATTAGTTTTAATCAGTTCTGAATTTGTTAACTCTAGCTTAAAAGCTTTGAAAAATAATGAAGATATTTTAACTGATATTAATATGGTTAAATCAGGAATTACTCAATATGATGGTAATGTTGAGTGTTTTATTAAAAACAGTGAAGTAGTTGATATAGCTAAGGATAAAAAAATTACAAGAGCTGCTGCTGCTATTGAATTTGCAGCTCAAAATGACTTTAAGGGAATAATTGTTGTTGGAAATGCTCCAACTGCACTCTATAAAGCTATTGAATTATATAATAATAATGAATTAGATGTTTCTTCTATTGTTGGGGTGCCTGTTGGATTTGTTGGAGCAGCTGATTCAAAAGAAGAGTTGAAAAATAGTTCAATACCTAATATTATTACTAAAGGGCCAAAGGGTGGAACTCCTGTAGCTGTAGCTTGTGTTAATTCTTTAATTCAGACTATGAAAAATATTAATAAATAAGTTAGGATTTTTATGAATTAATTGTTAAATTAGGGTTTTTATTTAATTAAATTGTATTTAGTGATGTATTATGAATTCAAAAGATTTATTCAATGAATCAAAAAGATATTTTCCTGGAGGAGTTAATTCTCCAGTACGTGCATTTAAACCATATCCTGTTTTTATAGAAAAAGCTAAAGGATCTAAAATTTGGGATGTTGAAGGTAATGAATATATTGATTGTTGTTTGGGATATGGACCTTTAATCTTAGGTCATTCTGACTCTAGTGTAATTGATAATGTTTGCAGTCAAGCGAGTATTGGAACTGCATATGGAGCACCAACTGAAAACGAGATAAAATTGGCAAGAATGGTTATTGATAGAGTACCTTGTGCTGAAATGATAAGATTTGTGAATTCTGGGACAGAAGCTACAATGAGTGCAATACGTTTAGCTAGAGGTTGCACTAGTAAAAATAAAATAGTTAAATTTGAAGGTAGCTATCACGGTGCTCATGATTATGTTTTGGTGAAATCTGGATCTGGAGCAGCAGCTCTTCCTGATTCTCTTGGAATTCCAGAAGACACTACAAAAAATACTTTAACATGTCCTTATAATGATGAAGATGCTTTAAAAAAACTCATTGTTGATGAGAAAGATAATATAGCTGCAGTAATAGTGGAGCCTGTAATGGGTAATATTGGATGTGTTGAACCAAATAATGGATATTTAGAGTTTTTAAGAGAAATCACTGAAGAAAATAATATACTCCTTATTTTTGATGAGGTTATCACTGGTTTTAGACTTTCCAGTGGAGGAGCTCAGACTTATTACTCTATTACTCCTGATCTTGTTACTATGGGTAAAATTATTGGAGGAGGATTTCCTATGGGTGCATTTGCAGGAAAACGTGAGATAATGGAAATGATAGCTCCTGAAGGAAATGTTTATCAAGCTGGAACATTTAATGGAAATCCTATATCAGTAAAAGCTGGTATTTCTACATTGAATCAACTTGATCAAGATTTTTACAAGAATTTAAATAAAAAAGGAAATTATTTAAGAAATCAAATATCTGAAATTGTTGATAATTTAGATTTAAATATCCAGACTGTTGGCTTAGCTTCAATGTTTCAAATATATTTCAATATTGAAAAAGTAACAAATTATGAAATAGCTAAAAAATCAGATATTGAAAAATTCTCTATATATTTCCATGAATTGATGGATAATGGTATTTTTATACCTCCAAGTCAGTTTGAATGTAATTTTTTATCCTCTTCTCATAGTAATGAAGATATAGAAAAATTATTAATTGCTATTGAGGATTCTCTAAAAATTGCTTGGAAATAAAAAATATTTTTTTCATTCCTTTTATTTATTTTCATTTTGAAAATTAACTTAGTTATTAATCTTTAATTTTATTATCATTAGTTTTATTATCTTTATTTTCATTTTTTTAGTTTATTATATTTAGTTTTATTTTCTATAAAATATCCTATTTTTTAGATACTTTATTTTCTATTATTCACTTTTAGCTTTACTTTTTTATTTTTTAGATTTACTTTTTTATTTTTTGACTTTATTTTTGTTTTTATTTATAATATTATTATAAAGATAAAATTGATTAAAAGTAGTATTAGGTATTAGCTAAAATAGTATTAAAAATAATATTTAAAACTAAATCATCTCAAAAATAGTAAATATAAATTATATGAATAAAATTAAAGATAATAAAACTAATGATAATGAAATTAAAGAATAAATATGATCAAAATTAGACAAAATTAGAAATTAATAAATAGAAATTATAATTAAAGATTAAAAAATAATAAAATATTAAAAAATAGAAAATTAGACTATAATTAGTCTAATTATTATAAAACAGATCCTAATCCTTTAGAAGCCATTAGGCCAACAAATGATCCTTGTGGAATCATTACAATATTGCCTTTAGAATACTGATCTAAAGCAGCTTGAACCATAGCATTCCGTTTATCTGGATTATTTGCAGCAGTTGAAAGTGCTGAAGCAAGTGCCATCACAGCTTCTCCTCTGCTCATGGATCCTCCATGTAATTCATCGTTTTCTCGTACAAGATCTATTGCACTAATATTTGTTTCTTGTCCATCAACTTTTATAGGGCCTGCAGCTTGTATAACTGCATCTAATGCTTCAGTATTTATTGCTACTACAGCATCAGGTGTCATATTTGTATTAGCTTCAACAATTTCTTTTGCATATTGCATTCCTTGTTGAGTGTTAGTACCCCATAATGAATCATGAAGTAAAAGCTTAGATCCAGCTCCCTGTGATTGTGCTTCTGCAGGTTCAGGTTGAGTTGGATGAGTTTTACCACCTGGATAAATTGGTGTATAATTAGATATACTTCCATTTTTCAAGTCTATAACAAATGCCATATCTACAGCACCCATACCTGGTCTTGATTCACCTTCATCAACAGCTAACACTAAAATGCTCTTATCTCCTTGAGATAAATCAGGGCCTCCTAAAAATGTTCCCCAAACAACAGCAAGTATTCCAATTGCAGCCACTATTGTAATTGCAATTATGAGTTTATTTTTTCTTTCCATGTTTTATCCCTTCCCAAAATAGTAAATTTAAAATTGCTTTTTATTTTTTAGTTTTCGTTTATTTTTTTATTTTTAATTTATTTTAACAATTTTATCATAATTAGAGATAATATAATTATGTAGATATATATTACTTATATAGAGTAATATACACTTTAATTATTTTAAATAGCTTTATTAACTATTATAAAAAATTGTTTTTTATAGGATAAACAACATATTTTTTCCTATTATTTCTAAAAATAAACTATCTTAAAAAGTAGTTAATTATGAAAAAGTAATGATATTTTCATTACTTAATCTATATAATATATGTCTTCATTGAATATAATCTTTTCTATGAAATATTTTTTTCTATATAATCTTTTTTATATAATTTTTTATATTAAAAATATTATTAAAATACTTATTATTAAAAATACTGTTAAAAACCACATTAATTAGTAATATTAATTAAACCATATTAATTAAACCATATTATTAAAAATATTATAAATTCTTATTATTAATAAAATTTTAAATAAAATTATTATAATTATTTAAATAAGTATTATTATATCTAATAAAGATTATATCTAATAAAAATTATATTTAATAAAAATATAAAAAAAATATAATAATTATAATACAAAATGTAATTTGTACAATAAAATTTATACATTAAAAGTTTTGGTAGGTTATATGGTAAAAATTGTGGTAGGCTGTGGTGAAAATAAAAATGTTATTTTGGCACAAAAAGCATTAAGTAAAAATGAGGATATAGAAATAGAATTAGCTTATTCTGATGAAGAACTAATTTTTGCCATGGAAGATAATACTATTGATGCTGTTGTTAGAGGTTCTTTAAAATCTTCAAAAGTACTGAAAAATATTAAAAATCTAAATAAAGGGATGTCAGTTAATAGGGCAAGTTTTATAAGATTTAACAATGAAATACATGAAGACATTAAAGATAATATTGATTTAAATTATAATGGATTTTTGCTTGGACCTGTTGGAATTGATGAGGGAAATAATATTGATGAAAAATTTCAATTAATTCTTCAATCAGTTAAATTCATGTTAAAAATAAATAAAACCCCTAAAATTGCTATTTTGGCTGGTGGAAGAAAAGAAGATTTTGGAAGAAGCCCTGAAATTGATAGATCAATCAAAGATAGTGAAATTTTAGTAAAGAAAATAAATGATTTTTTTTCAGATAAAGAATCAAACCCTGCTTATAATGCTTTTTTTAGTTTTAATTCCTCAAAAAACAATTTAAATAATATATCTACAAATTTAAACAGATTATCTATAAAAAATTATTATATTCTAATAGAAAAAGCTATTGCTGATAAAAATAATATAATTATTGCTCCTGATGGAATCAATGGGAATATAATATTTAGAACACTTGTCTTAATAAATTCATGGGAGAGTTTTGGTGCCATAGCTTTGGGTAGTGAAAAAATATTTATTGACACAAGCCGTGATCAATCAGAAAAAGGATATTTAAGAGCATTGACCTTTGCATATAATTTAGCTAATAAATAATATTTAATCTTATAAATATTTAATTTTATAAAATGATAATTATAAACAATTATCATAATATTCTTATTATAATATTAGTTATAAATAATTTATAAATATTACAATTTTATAAGTATTATAATTTTGTAAATACTTAATTTTATAAATAATTAATTTTATAAATATATAATATTATTAATTTAATTTTAATATATAATAATCTAAATTATTGTAAAATATATAATCTAAAATTATTATATAAGATTAATAAATCAGTTATACAATTAATAAATTAAGATGTAAAATTAGTATATAAAATTAATATATAAATGTATATATAATATAAAGTCTTTATAAATAAATTTTATTTTCAAAATTAAACTTTATTTTAGAATTAGAGCTAATTATTGTATCTTATTAATTATCTAATTAATTATTCTATTAATATTTCTAAGATTTAATCTAAAAGCTTTAATATAAACTATTTAATATAATAAACTATTTAATATAATTACTAAATTAGTCTAAAATTTTGAATATTATCTTTTTATTGATAATTTGTGTATTAAGAAAGGGAAAAATTATGGAATTGATGAAACCAATATATCAACTTTATGAATGGTATATATCCAAAGGACTTGATCCTAATAGTATGCCTAAGCATATAGCTATAATTATGGATGGTAATAGAAGGTATTCTAGAGTACAAGGTAATATAAATGTTATTAAGGGTCATGAAATTGGTGTTGACACATTAGAAAAAGTTCTTGATTGGAGTATTGATCTTGGAATTGAAATTGTAACTGCTTATGCATTTTCCACAGAAAATTTTAATAGGCCCTCCGAAGAAGTTGAAGGTTTGATGAATCTTTTTGTAAAAAACTTTAAAAGAATTGTTGCACATGAAAAGATTCATAATAATGAAGTAAAAGTTAAAGTAGTAGGAAGGCTTGATCTTTTACCAGAAAATGTAAGAGAAGCTATACTTGAAGCTGAAGAATCCACTTCACATTATAATAAAAAACTTTTTAATTTAGCTATTGGTTATGATGGTAGACTTGAAATAGTTGATGCAATAAAGAAAATAGTTAAAGAAGTTGAAGAAGGAAAAATTACTAAAGACGAGATTGATGAGAAAACAGTTAGTGATAATTTATATACTGCGGGGTTGGAGGATCCTAATTTAATTATTCGTACAAGTGGAGAAGAACGTTTAAGTGGATTTCTTTTATGGCAGTCTTCATATTCTGAATTGTACTTTTGTGATAGTTTATGGCCTGAATTGAGGAAAGTTGACTTTTTAAGAGCTATTCGTGACTATCAACAAAGAGAAAGGAGATATGGAACTTAAATAAATTTTTAAATCATTTATTGAGGAATTTTGATGATAGATATTCATTGTCATGTTGATTTTGAGCAATTTAATAATGATAGGGAAGAAATAATTAAAAGAGCTAAGAAAAAACTTTCTGCAATTATAAACTCTGGAACTAGTATTGAAGGAAACGAAAGAGCTTTAAACCTTTCAAAACAAAATCCTAATTTTATTTACCCTACTTTTGGTTTCCATCCAGTTAGTTCTGGACAGATTAGTGATAAAGATTTAAATCTGTCTATCGATCAAATGAAAAATCATATGGATGAAATATTAGCCATTGGTGAGGTTGGTATGGATTATTTTTATGTTAAAGATAAATCTGAAAGAGCTAAACAAGCTGAAACATTTAAAAAATTCATAGAATTAGCTAATGAATATAAAAAACCTCTTCTTATACATGCTAGGGATTGTGAAAGAAAGGCATTTAATATAGTGAAAGAATATGATGATATTCCTAGTGTTATATTTCATTGTTATAGTGGTAGTTTAAAAACAGCTAAAAAATTAATTGATGAAGGTTATTATACATCAATTTCAACCATGATTTGTTATTCAAAACACCATCAAGATTTGTTTAAAGAAATACCAATCGAAAACATCTTAACTGAAACTGATAGTCCTTATCTTGCTCCAAACAGGGAAGATAGAAATGAACCATCTAATGTTTTGTATGTTGCTTCGAAATTAGCTGAAATTAAAGAAGAATCAGTTGATAATATTGATAAAGTAACTGAAAAAAATGCTAAAAATGTTTTTAAAATTTAAATAAGCTTTTTTAAATCTTTTTAGCCTTTTTAAACTTTTTTAAGACCATTTTAAACTTTTTTAAAACCTTTTTAGAATTTTTTCTTTTTTTATTTCTTTTTTATTTTTTCATCTCTTTATTTTTTTATATTTTTGGTTTTTATTTTTTTTATTTCTTTATTCTTAATTTCTTTTTATTTTTAGTTTTTATTTTATTTTATTTTTAATGTATGTTTTTTTTATTGGATAACTGACTCTCCTGCAGATTTTCCAGCTAGATAGCCTGTTGAAAATGCGATTTGTAGATTATATCCTCCTGTAGGTCCATAACTTTCAAGAAGTTCTCCTGCAAAATAAAGTCCATTAACTCCACTTATTTTTGATTCCATGGTTTTTGGATTTATCTCGTTAATTTTGACCCCTCCACATGTAATCATCGATGCTTTTTTATTCATACTATTTATTTTAACTTTGAAATGTTTTAAAGCATTAATAATAGCTTTTTTATCCTTTTTAGTCATATTACTAAGTGTTTTATTTCCACTTACTTGTGATTTGTTTAAGAAGAAGTCTATAAATCTATTCTTTAGATAAATTTTGAGATAATTTTTTATCATTGTTTTTCCATTAGTTGATGAATCTTTTATTATCATTTCATTCAGTTTTTCTTCATTAATATTAGGAATCAAATCAATTTCAATATAAACACCGTTTAAGGTAAGTTTACTGTATTCACATTGATTATCTAAGGATATATGATTACTAATATCCAAAATTCCAGGTCCTGATAATCCAGAGTGAGTTATTAAGATATTTCCTCTCACTTTAACAACTTTACATTTTTCAATTGCTTGATTATTATTTATTTTATATGAAATTTCAACATTTTCTAGTGTTATTCCAGAAAGTTTATTAAGATAAGGGTCATTTATTTCTAATGGTGTTGCTCCTGGCATTAATTGGGATATAGAATGTCCAAATTTAGTAGCTAAGTTATATCCTTCACCATTTGAACCTGTATGAGGATAACTTTTTCCTCCTGTAGCTAATATTACTTTTTCACAGAAAATATCTTTTTTGTTTGTGCTAATGCGAAATAAATTGTTTTTTTCTTCTATTGTTTCATTTACTTTTTCATTTAATTTTATTTTTAATCTTTCATTTTCTTTTTTAATTATAGATTTCACATGAAAATTTAATAGAACCTCAATATTCAATTCTTCTAAATATTCTTTTAAGATTGATAAAACTGAGTTTGAATCTTCAGTTGTTGGAAAACATCTTCCGTTTTCTTCTTCTTTAAATTCTAATCCTTTATTTCTAAATATATTTAACAAATCATGATTATTTAAGTTGTAGATACTATGTTTAAGGAATAATTTATCTTCTTTTCTAAATTGATTTATTAATTTTTTTATTGGAGAAAGATTTGTTATATTGCATCTTCCTCCACCAGTTAAAAGTAGTTTTTTACCCAATTTCTCATTTTTTTCAATTAATACAACTTTGTAAGGAGTTTTAATTTCTTTGGCAGCTGATATTGCAGCTATCATTCCTGCTGGACCTCCACCTACAATAGCTACTTTGTAATTTTTCATTTTTTTCATCTTTTCACTCAATAAGTTCCATAGTTCCAACAATATAGGAATAAGATAAGTTTACATTATTTAATAAATAATTACTATAATTTACTATTCATAATACCTTTTTAACCACTCGTCACGAAAATCAAAAAAGTTTTTCTTAAATATAGATTGACGGATTTGATGGGTGAGTCTGATGATGAAATAGACATTATGAGTGGTTATGAGCTCCATAGCAAGTTTTTTATCTGCCATAATCTGTTCTGAAGTTTTTAAACCACCTTCATTTTTTAATAATTTACGAATTTCTCCCCTTGTGTAAGAAGATTTGCAAGTTGGGCACTGACAACCCTCAAACAAAGTAGAAGAATCACCTCTAAATTTTGCATTTCTGAGATTAATATCTCCATCAAGAGTATAAACTTTACCATGCCGTGCCTCACGAGTCGGTGCCACACAATCAAATGTGTCACATCCATTTTCCACTCCCACAAAAATATCATCTGGTTTTGAAAGACCCAAAAGATGGCGTGGTTTTGATTCTGGTAAAATCCTATTACACCAAAACAAAATATCGGATAGGTGTTCCTTTTCAAAGGCACCTCCCAAACCATATCCATCAAAATCTAATGCTCCTAAGTCACGAGCAGCTTTTTCTCGTAAATCTTGATAATGTGCTCCTTGAAGGACACCAAAAAGGGCCTGATAAGGTTTTCCAGCATGTTCACCAGTCAATTTTTGATGCTTAAGTAAACACCGAACTCCCCATTCATAGGTACGGTTAAGTGCTTTTTCATTATATTCTCTACTATCACCAATGTTCGTCAATTCATCGAATGCCATAATAATATCAGCGCCGACTTTATGTTGAAATTCCATTGAATATTCAGGGGTGAAAAGCTTTTCAGCTGCGGTTTCATTTGTCTTGAAATATACTCCCTCATCTGTTACTCTTGCCAAACGATTTTTATTTTCTGCTTTAAATTGTTCACGAGCAATGTTTCGCTTGTCCATTGAGATAACCTTACCTAGTCCACTACCAAATGACATAATTTGGAATCCACCACTATCAGTAATAGTAGGACAATTATACTCTGAATATTTAGACAATCCTCCATATTGTTCAATGTCTTTAGAGATTTTTGATAAGTGAAACCCATTGCTAATCATTGCTTGAGCACCAATATTATTAAATTGATATGGTGGTAAGAACCTAACTTTAGAATATGTGCCAACAACAACAAAAGCAGGTGTTTGGATATCACCATGAGGAGTATGAATAACACCTGCTCTACCTAATGCACCTGGAATTTTAGCATTAATTTCAAAATTAAACTGATTCTGATTCATTTTCCATCACTTTTTCTGATATCATTAATTTTTCACATAGCTTAACAGCTCCATAAGTCACAGGTAATAATAGTGTTTCACCAACGATTTTAGAAATATATGCAATTAACAATAATCCCACAAATTGGAAGGTTGAAATTGTACCAATAAATGCAATGGTAGTGAAAATCACAGTATCAACCAAATCACCAACCAAACTTGAGCCAATTGCCCTTTGCCAAAAGTGTTTACCTTTAGTAATTTTTTTAATTTTAACAAAAACATAAGAATTAAGAATTTGTCCACTAACAAAAGCAATCAAACTGCCGGCAACAATACGTGGCATAAAACCTATAATTGTTTCATATGCTATTTGATTTTCCCATCCAGGTCCTGGAGGTAAAATTTGAACGATGAACAATGCCAAAACAGCAATTAAATTCATTGCAAATGCTGTCCAGATGACTTTTTTGGCACGCTCAAAACCAAAAATCTCAGTAATTATATCTCCTAAAATATAAGAAATAGGAAAAAGTATCGCACCACCGTCCCAAACTAGTCCAGTTGAAAAAAAATCAAACATTTTAGTGCTAGCAAGATTACTGACAATTAAAACAGTAGCTGTTAGTGCTGTTAAAATTGCAAAAAGCTGTGATTGAGAAATTTTTAACTTACTAACCAAATACAACATTATTCTTTCTTTCAATGTCATTTTTTCTTTCAAAATCACTTTTTCTTTTTTAATCATATGTAACCTCAAAGCTAATTTTCTTTAATAAATCTTATTAAGATTATAAAATGACCATTAGTTGTTTAATTATTTCAATCTCTAATTTTATATTAATTTAAAGTTGAATATAACTTTTTATACAATTTTTAGAAAAAACAATGAAAATAAGTATATAAAAGAGGAATAATAAATAAATAATTTTACTATCTATTTTACTAACTAATTCTCTATTAATTACTTAAATAAACTTTCAAAGTTCAAATATAAATAAAACAATAAAATAAACAATAATTAAATAGCTATAATAAAATAAGAATTATTAAAATACTTATTATAAAAATAAAAAGCTAAAAAATATAATAATTAATGAATAAGGATTGAAAAACAGAGATTAAGGAGTTAATCTACGTCTATCTCTTGGGAATAGAACAGTTTCTCTAATGTTATCTAATCCAGTTAGAGTCATGTTAAATCTATCAGCTCCAAGACCCCATCCTGAGTGAGGAGGCATTCCATATTCAAACGCTCTCAAATATCCATTAAATGCATCAGGATTTAAACCTTTTTCAGCTATTTTCTCTCTTAAAAGATCGTGCTGATGAACCCTCATAGCTCCTGAAGATATTTCAAGATCTTTATACATTAAATCAAATGCATGGCTTTTTACAGGATTTTTTTCATTTGGCATTACATAGAAAGGTTTTATCTCAGTTGGCCATTCTGTTAAGAAGTAGTAACCATCCATCATTTCTCCAAGTGCTTTTTCAGCTGCTCTTGATAAATCTTCACCCCATTCCATAGGCACATCTCTTGAATTTATCATATCAACTGCATCATCATATTTTAAAACTTCGAAATGGCCTTCTGGTATATCTAAATCCATTTCAAGAGTTTTTAATTCTTCTCTACAATCTTGTTTAACATCTATGATAACTTTTTGAACAAGATCATTTAATATCTTCATAACATCAACATCATCCATAAATGATGCTTCCATATCGATTGAAATAGCTTCATTTAAATGACGAAGAGTATCATGTTCTTCTGCTCTAAATATTGGAGCTATTTCATAAACTTTATCAAATCCAGCTGACATCATCATCTGTTTATACAATTGGGGACTTTGACCCAGAAATGCTTCTTTTTCAAAGTATGTAATTGGGAATAATTCTGTTCCTCCCTCGGTAGCTGAAGCTACAAGTTTGGGTGTGTTTATTTCTAAAAATCCTCCTTCTTCAAAGAAATTTCTAACAGTATGTAACATTTTACTTTTTATTTTAAATATAGAACTTACTACTGGTTTTCTAAGATCTATGAATCGAGAATCAAGTCGAGTATCAATTTCTGCCTTAACTTTTTCAGTAGGGTCCATTGGTAATGGTTGATTAGCTAGACTAAATATTTTTATTTCAGAAGGGATGATTTCAACACCATTAGGTGCTTTTCCACTTTCTTGAACTTTTCCTTTAAGTCCAATAACAGATTCTTTTCTTAATTTTCTTATTTTATCTAATAATTCTCCTTCTATTTCTTTGCTTGGAGCAGTTAATTGTATCATTCCACTCCTATCTCTAATAAGTACAAATATTATGCCTCCAAGGTCTCTGATTTCATGTACCCATCCCATAACTGTAACATCTTCACCAGTAATATTTTCATCTATTTCCTTTGTATAATGGCTTCTTCTCCATATATCTGATAATCTTGTCAATTTTTCACCTTTGTAATCTTATAAGTCTTTTATACTTTAATTTGCTATTAAATTCAGTTATTATTATAGATACTAGATAGATAATAGTAAATTAATATTATTAAAGTTAATAATTATTAAATTGAATTAATTATTAAATTAATTATTAAATTAAATAATTAAATTATTAGTACTATTAGTCATATTAATAATATTATGAATATTATTAGTTGTTTTTCATTATTTCTATTAATATCTCTATAATACTATTAAAATTTTTATTAATATTAAATTTCATGAAATCTAAAAATGCATAGACCATAATGAAATAATATTAATCAAATTAATATTTAAATGTTTTTTTAAATAACTACTATTAATTAGTTGTTTTTTATTAGTTATTTCAATATTATATGTCTTATTATGATTTATTTTATTAATAATTATTCTATAAGTTTTTATTTTAATAATAAATATTCTAATAATTCTTATTCTATTATAGCTATTTAATTATTGTTTATTTTATTATTTAAATATTTTAATTCTATTATTTACTTTATTAAAAATTACCTTAATATTAGTATTAGTGCTAATAATTAGTATTATTATAATCTCCATTATTATTTTTATTATTACTATTATTACTATTAATATTATTGCTATTATTTCTATTTTTATTATTTTTATTATTTCTATTATTAGTTCTATTTTTTATCTAATCTAACTTTAATTGAATCTGCATGAGCATAAAATCCTTCATATTCTGCTATTGGAACAACAACATTTTCAAGAGATTTTAAACCTTTTTGAGTAATTGTTTGAACTGTAGGCTTCTTTAAGAATGATTCTGTTGAAAGTCCTGAATACATTCTAGCGCCTCTATCTGTGGGGAGAACATGATTTGTTCCAGAACCGTAATCTCCAGCAGCTACTGGAGAATATTTGCCTAAAAATATTGAACCAGCATTTTTTATCTTTTTCAGTATTTTTTCATCTGCTTCATTATTTTTAGTCATTATTATCAAATGTTCTGGAGCATATTCATTAGATATATCAACAGCTTCTTCAATAGATTTTGTCACTATAATTTTTCCAAATTTCTTTAAAGATTCTTCAATAACTTCTTTTCTTTTAGCTTCTTTAGTTTTTAACTCTATCTCTTTTTTAGTTTTTTTTGCTAATTTTAAGTTATCTGTAACAAGATAGCATGATGCATTTGGATCATGTTCTGCTTGTGAAAGTATATCATAAGCTATATATTCGGGATTAGCTGTTTTATCTGCTATTATTAAAACTTCTGAAGGTCCTGCTGGAAATTCAATATCAACGTTTCCATAAACAAGTTTTTTTGCTGCAGTAACAAATATATTTCCAGGTCCAACAATTTTTTCAACTTGTGGTATTGATTCTGTTCCATAGGCCATAGCAGCAATAGCTTGAGCTCCACCTACCTTGTATATTTCATCTGCACCAGCAATATCTGCTGCAACTAAAATTGCATCCATTATTTTACCATTCTCTTGTGGAGGACTGCAACATATTATATTCTCCACTCCAGCTATTTTTGCAGGGATAACAGTCATTAAAATTGTTGAAGGATATGCAGCTCTTCCTCCTGGAATATAACAACCAACTTTATTTATTGGTCTGATTATCTGTCCTGCAGTTATTCCTTTTCTTAATTCAATTTCCCATTCTTGTGGAATTTGTTTTTTATGAAATTTTGCTATGTTTTCACTTGCTTCTTCAAGAGAATTAAGCAACTCTGGATTTGATTCTTTTAAATTTAGATAACTCTCTTTTATTTCATCTTTAGAAACTTTCAATGATTCTATTTCAACATTATCAAATTTTTTTGTATATTCTATTAAGCTTAAATCTTTTGAATTTTTAACATTTTTTAAGATTTCAGAGACAGTTGGTAATATGTCTTCAATATCTTCTTGAGATTTTTCTGTTAATTTACTTAAATTTTCTTTATCGTAATATGAAATTTCCATATGAATCAACTATAATTCTGAAAATAAATTTAATTAGCTCTAAATAAATTTAGCTCTATTTTTTTTAAATGAATCATCATGTATTAAATATTTCTTTTATAAAATATTTCTTTGAAATGATATAAATATTATGTTATTGTACATTATTCATAAAAACATTTATAAGCAATTTAAAGGTAATATCTCTAATAGCTATAAAATTATTTAAAATAAATTCTAATAAATATATAAATCAATCATATAAATTATATAAATCAATTATATAAAATTATAATGAATATTATATAAAATTATTTAGCAACAATTTTAAATATTATTAAATTATAATAATGATTATTATAGTACAAATATTGTATTGAGATAGGAACACATATAGTTTTTTTTGAGAATATTTAAGATTATATAATCTTGTATTGTATATAACATAAATATTGTATAGTACTATTATTAACTAAATATTAATAAGTAATATTGATATATTTCAAATAATGCATGATTTTGACTACTATATTTTGCATTTATTTAAAACTTTTAAGATAATCTATAAATTTATATAATACTTTTGTACAATGTTATTATTATATAGATATTAACTGTTATTTATATAAATATAAAATAGTACTTAATGATTATACATTAAATTAATATGATTATACCTGATTAATATTTTGGGTATAGAGTATTATTTATATAATATACGCTATTATTATCAAATCTCAGTGCTTGAAATTGATTTCATTAATTTATAATAGTAAGAGAGTAGCTATTTAATGATGAAGTGATAAGAGGTTATTTATGTATAAAGATGAAATGATTCAGATGCATCAATTTTTAGTATATGTTTTAAAATTTTTAGAAACAGAAAGTGAGATACCTAATTCATGTAGTGAGTATATTGCTCTTAATATAAGCCCTCATCATATTCATAGGACTAAGGCAGAACATAAGCATGCAATCTTTGTGCTTTCAAATACGATTTCTGAAATTATCTTGAAAGAAGATAATGATTCTGTCCCTACTAATGTTTCTAATGCTTTATCAGAACTTGTTAAACGCTCTAAAAAAGAATTAAAAGTTGAAAATGCACCTGTGCCTGTTGAGTCAAAATAGAAAAATATTTGAAATTAGATTTTAATTAGTTTTCTTTAATTGGATTTATTTAATTGATATGTTGTTTTAACATTTTATTGATTTTTAATTTTAATCCAATTATTTAAATAAGTGATTATAAGAATAGAACTATTTTTAGGACACAGATTTTAATTGTTATAGCAATGTCTATAATTTTATAATGTATTTTCATAATAATTTTAATCTCGTAATGATTTTAATAATTTTTTATACTAATTTTAATAAGTTTTCATAATTTAGTAAGTTTTAATATTTTAATAAGCTTTTATAATTAAGCTTAATGGTATTTATAATAACTTTAATAAGAATTTCTAAAATGTTTTGTTAAATAACTTTTGATGCTTTATTTATAAATAATACTTATTTTATTAATTTTTATCTTATTACTATCTATTTTACTAGTATTTATTCTATTATTCTTATTATTCTTATTATTTTTATTATTCTTTTTATATTCTTATTATTATTCTTATTATTTATTTTTATTATATTTTATATATTAGAATATACAAATTATTAGAATATATAGGTGTTTTAATGAATGATTCGAAAAATATTCTTTATTTTGAAGAAGAAGGAATTTCAAATAACGAGATAATTGTTTTTATACACTCTAATTTATTAAGTAATTGGGTTTGGATAAATCAAAGAGATTATTTTAAAGATTTTCACTGTATATATTTGGATCTTCCAAACCATGGAAATAGCTATTTCGCGAATGAATTTTCAATAGAAACCTCTTCAAAAATTATAAAAGAATTGATTCAAGAAAAAGCCTATGATTCTAGAAATAATAATAAAATAAAGAAAGTAAATTTAGTAGGGGTTTCTTTAGGTGGTCAGATTGCATTATATTTATTATCTAAATATCCTGCTTTAGTTGATAATGTTATTGTATCTGGAGTTAACTTATATGAAGATCCTAAAAAAGATGATTTCAATAATGTAGTTTCTATGATGAATATATTTAAAATGGATATTTTAGATAAAAAACCTAATAAATTTCTTATTAAAGCACTATTAGCTGAATACGGCTTAGAAAAAAAGTATTATGAATTTATAAAAGAATCAAATGAAAAAATTTCAATTGAGAGTTTTAATTCAATTACTAAAGAGTCATTAAAATTTAAAATACCTAAAATCGAAAATAGTAAAACTAAAAATAAAAACAATAGAAAAAGTAAGTATAAAAATAACGAAAATAACAAGTATAAAAATAATAAAAGTAATAAAAAAAATTCTAAAAATAATAATACTAACAATAAAAGAGATAATAATGGTGAAAATCTTTTAGTTTTGTTTGGAACAAAAGAGTATCCTAAAGTTAAAAAATCTGCAAGCTTAATAAAGGATATTTTTAATAAAGCTCATGTTTTTGGAGTTTATAGATCTCTTCATCTTTGGAATATTATTGATTATGAATGGTTTAATGAAGTTGTTAAAGATTTTATTTGTAATAAATCATATAATTTAAATAATAAGGATTACTTAATTGAAGATATATATTTGGAGATATATAATTGAAGGTATATATTTGAGGATATCTAATTAGAGATATATAATTTTAGGATAGATCTTTTAAGGTGTAGGTTTTATGAAAAAGTATGGCTTTATTGGATATGGAAATATGGGGAAAATGATAGTTGAAAATATTCTTAATTTGAAGATATTCTATCCTAATGAAATGATTATTTCAAATAGAACTTTATCAAAGCTCAATAAACTTAAAAAAGATTATCCCGATATTACTATCACTGATGATAATACATATTTAGCTAAAAATTGTGATAAAATCTTTATTTTTGTTGAAACTCCTGAATTTAAAGATCTGATATTTCAGATTTCTCCTTTTCTCACTGATGATTCTCATATTGTTCATGTATGTGCAGGATTAAGTTTTGAAAATATAAATAGTTTCTATAAGGGTTCTGTTAGCCAAGTTATTCCTTCTATTGTTTCTACTTTTAATAATTATCATAATGAATCTATTAATATTAATAATAATGAAGATGTAGATAATATTCATAATATTGATAATAATAGTGATATTGGTAGTAATGATACTTTTAATTGTTTTAAAAATGCATGTAACAATAAATTGGGGATTTCTCTAATTTTACATAGTAATAACACTTCAAACACTGATAAGTGTTTAATCGAAGAAATATTCAATGAATTTAGTTACATACAAATAATTGATGATTTTGAACTAAGTAATGATGAAAATAATGATAGGGCTGTTGAAATAGCTACTATTTTAACAAGCTGTGCTCCAGCTTTTATTTCACTTATCATCGATAATTTAGTTAGTATAGCTAATTTAAAATCTAAAAACAAGATTAATGTTGATGAAGCTAAGTATATAGTAGTTAAAACTTTTTTAAGTACTTTTATTCAGATTGATACTGATAATTTGTGTACTTCTGATATAATTGATAAAACTTCTACAAAAAAAGGAATTACTGAAATTGGTCTTAATTATTTAGATAAAAACAGTAATGAATTAATTAATGATCTTTTTGATTTACTTCTTGAGAGATATGATGAAGTTAAGAGTGAATTAAATAAAAATTATTCTTAATTATACTTTTATTTTAATTCTATAATTTTTTTTTATATGGCAGAAGAAAAAGCCCTTAATTAAATTCAATTCCATTTTAGTCATGTTTTATAATACGAGGATAAAGCTGCTATTTCGTGGAGGTTTTAATTTTTTAATTAAGGGCTTTTAGGACATAAATGTTTTGTTCATATATTTTTGTCCTGTAAACTTAATATTGTTTTTTCTAGTATATAAATGTTTAGGCATACCTAAACTTTTTTTTCTGTTTGATTTTTATATATCTTTGATTTTCATGTAAAATATTTTAGATTTTATATAAAATTATTTGGAAGAAAATAACCTCAATTAACAATACTTTGAGGTTGACTAAATTATGAGTTGATAGGCTTATTTAAAACCATTCTATGGAATAAAAGATTTTGTCAATTGATGGCAATTTTCTATCTATGACATGTTATATATTATAACAATTGTTATATTATTATTTTTATTATATAAATGTTGTGGTTATTTTTATAATAATATCTAATATTAGATAATCTCTAGTATTAGATAATCAGATTTTAATATTAAGATAATGAGATTCAAAGTATATTCAATAATAAATATCTTTGATGTATATTCAATAATATGTATATTCAGTGTAAAAACATTAATATATAATCTATTTAAGATTTAATAATAAAAATAAAGTAGCTATTTATCAAAAAGTATTAAATTATGTCATACTATTCTGTTGATATAAACTTAACATATTTTCCATCAATATTAAACACTCTACATTCCTTCAATGTTTTTTTACCATCAGTAATATCGAATTTTAATCCATGTCTATATATTTCATTCCTTTTTTCTAAATCTACCTTAACATCATATAGTAAACCAGTAGTAGGTGAAATATCAGGGTTAGAAACTTCTACTAATCTTGCATAGATTATTTCCTCATTTTTTCTTAGTTTTAATTTAACTTCCTTCAACATTTTTAATCATCATTTTAATTATTTGTAATTAGTTAATAATAAAACTATTCTTAATTAATTACAAATATTAAATATTTTTTATATTTTTTAAATAATTATATTTAAGTTTTTTATAAGTTTTTATAAGTTTATTATAGTTTTTTATAAGTTATTATTAGATGTAATGATTTTTCACAGGTTTTTACAGGTTTTTAGAAGTTTTTACAAGTTTTCATGAGTTTCAATGTTTTAAAATGTATTTAAAGTCCCAAAAAGGAATTCCTTGTGTTTTATTATTCTCAAGGTGTTCCATTTCATGAGAAGATCCATATGCAGCAGGTCCATAAAAGTTTAAAGGCCCTTCCAAATGTTTTACAGAGATTTCCATATCTTTTGGATTTAAAATGGCTTCTAAAATATATTCTCCATTTACTTTTGTTATATATGGTCTTTCAACTAGCTCTCTTTCATTTTTATTTCCACATTTTTCCATTCTGTATATTTTACCTTCTTTTGATAAAATTTCGGGATTAACAAATAAGTATATTTTCTCTAATGTATATCCTATTTTAGTTTTTTTATCATACTCTGTTACTTTTTCTTTTATAGACATTAACTTTTTAGAGTTTTTATTAACACTCCAGTCCCCTCCAAAACGGACTGAAAAGAAAAGTGGCAAAAAAATTTCTTCTGGAAGATTTAATTCTCTTATTATTTCTTTTTCTTTTATTGTAAATGTCAAAATCTTTTTTATATCTTCTTTTTCCAAATTGACACCTTATTTATTTTATTAATCTTTTTATCATTATTTTAAAATTTTATTTATTATCATAATTATTTTGAAATATTTTTATTATTTTGAAATATTTTCATTTTTTATTATCATTGTTATTTTGAATTTTAATATTTAAAATTTTTATTGTTGATTTATTGTTGATATAATTTAAAAAAGCATTAAAGATAATAGTTGTAAATTCTTTTAAAAAAGATAAATATGAAAAAGATAAGCATAAAAAATAAATATTGAAAAAGTAAATATGAAAATGAGTATTAAAAGATAAATATAGAAACAAAAGGATTTAACTATTAATCTAAGGGCATTAAAATTCTAGTTAATAACTTATCTTCTGAAACATCCTCTGGACTATTGTAATAGCTTTCTAGAAATATTCCAGTAGGTTTCATCCCATTATCTTCAATCCAAATCATAATTTCATCGTATGTTTCTCCCATCTCTTGATAAGGTCCTTGATAGAGGCCATACACAGCTTTCATCTCTTCTATATAGCTGAATTCTATATCATCTTTTTCAGGTAACTCTTTGTAAACAGGAAAACCTATTTCTACTTTTAAATTCTCCATGTCCATATTAAAATACCTTACAAAAGGAATATCTTCAGGATATTCTCCAATTTCTCTCAGATATTCTTCTATTTTTCCATAGGTCTCCCCTATTACTATAGGCAGATTTTCCATTTTTGTTTTGGTTTTAATAGAGATTACTGGTTGTTTAGATTTTTTTACAATCTCTATTCTTGATACAAGTGGCATTTTATCTCCTTTTATATAATTTAATATAATCTTTTATATAAAAATCGTGATATTTAATTTAATTTAATTTTGGTATTTATTTTATATTTCCTTATGATTAATTCGTTTATGTATTTTTATAATTGTTTTTTATTAAAATCTTCAATAGCTCCATCTACTATTTCAAGAATGGATTCATCAAGATCTGGATAAGCATCATCAATAGCTATTGGGATGTTATCACAATAAACAACTTCAAGACCTGCTTCAAGTGAATCTTTAGTAGCAACATCTACAGCTGCAGCTTTAAGTTCAGTAAGCATTACATCCGCATGACCTATGTATTTTTCGATATCTTTTTGAAGAAGTGGCCTGTTTGAAAGGTGTGGTGTAGTTCCAACAACTTTACATCCATAATTTTCTTCTAAATGACTCACTAAAACATCTTTTACTTCATCTGGAGCTGTGGTAGCAAACAACACATTTTTACCATTAATATCACCATGAGGTTTAGGTCTGAATACAGTAGATATGATTTTTGCATTTGGATTTATTTCACTTATAAACTCTTCTATTGCTTTTATCTTTGAAGGTGTACTCATTGGTTCTTCACACATTGTAAGAATAATCAAATCAGCTAAACTTATTCTGAATGGTCCGAAAAAATTGGTTATATTTAAAATTGGTTGATTTGCTCCTATTAATGCAATGTGTTTGTCTGTTTTAACTGGGGGAACAGCTGCACCACTACCTTCAAATATAATAAATTTTGATTCAACTTCATTAGCTATCTCAGCACCTTTTTTCATGTTTGTCATGAATACATCACCAGACATTCCACCTCCACATCTTCTACAACCAATGGTAAGAATTCTACTCATAAGTGCATCTTCCCAATGGTCAGAAGCTGCATGAACACCTTTGTTAGATTGTTCCATTAAAAATTCTGGTGTAATTTCTAATTCATCTCCTCTTACAATTTCAGGTTCTTCTGGACCTCCTCTACCCATAGCTACAACACATGGTTCATAACCGTTTTCATCTATAAGTCTTGCTGCAAACGCAGATACTGCTGTTTTACCTATTCTTTTACCAGTTCCAAGTATTTTAATGGATGGTTTTGTTGGTATTTTATATTCTGTTAATGGTTGAAATTCAAAATCTGGTCCTCTGTATAAAACACCTTCTCTAATCACTTTTGAAGCTATTTTAAATCTTTTGGTGTAATCAAGTACTGGTTCATCACTTAAATCCATTACAACATCTGCATCATATTCTTTAATCATTTCAACTATTAAATCATAGGGAATTTCATTTTCATCTGGACCAAAATGTACGGGCATTCCCATCATTTCGGCATAGCTTTCAGGATTATCTGTTCTTAATTTTTCGGTTCCTCCAATAAAAACTGTTGCAACAACATCTACATGTTCTAAACTATTTAATATTTCAATTGCAGATTTAGTAACTGGTAAATAATGTTCTCCATCAACTAAACAAACTATTTTTTCCATATTTTTCATAAAACCACTTTTTTAGATTTATTAACTTATTTACTAATTTATACTTTAATTCCATATTTTTTTATATATTAATTTTAGAAATATTTCAATAAAGATGCTTTAGTGAATTATTTTTTCTAATTATTATTAAAATATATTCAATGTTATATAACATTTTATAACTATTTATCTTTATTTGTATTATTTATCTTTATTTGTATTGCATAAATTACATAAAAATAATCAATTAATTGAGACAATTAATGAAAATAATTTAATGACAGATTAATTGAGACAGATTTAAATATTTAAAATTAGAAATATATTTAATTGGAAATATAGTTGATTAGAAATATATTTAATGCATTATTAATAGAATAAATATTAGATTAATTTATATTTTAATCTATATAATTGATTATATAACTATAAATAATGAAATATATTAAATGGTGGAAATATGAAAGCAGATGCATTTAAAATAGCGGATGGAGTATATTGGGTTGGTGTTCTTGATTGGGATTTAAGAGATTACCATGGATATACTTTAGATGGTACAACATACAATTGTTACTTAGTATTTGGTGAAGAAAAAACAGTATTAATTGATAATACGTATCCAGGATCTTCTGCACAGCTTTGGGCAAGAATATATGATGCTTTTAATAAAGAAGGTAAAGAGCCAAAAATCGATGTAATTATTCAAAATCATATTGAAAATGATCATAGTGGATGTTTAGCTGAATTTGTTAGGAAATTCCCAGATTTAGATCTTTATTGTTCTCCTAAGGCTGTTAATGGTCTTATAAGTCATGTACCTTCACTCGAAAACTTTGATATGAATGTAGTTAAAACTGGAGATACTCTTGATATTGGTGGTAAAACTTTTACTTTTCTTGAAGCACCTATGTTACATTGGCCAGATAGTATGTTCACATTTTTAGCACAAGATGGAATATTATTTTCAAATGATGCATTTGGCCAACATATTTGTGCAAGTGAAAGATATGATACTGATATTTCAGAAGATTTCTTAATAAGTCATGCACAAAAGTTTTATGCTAATTTAGTAACTCCCTCTTCTCCCCTTGTTTTAAGAAAGCTTGATGAAGTTGTTGAATTAGGTCTTCTTGAGAAAATAAAAACTATTGCTCCATCTCATGGACAAATTTTAACAGAACCTATGAAATTAATTAATAAGTATAAAGAATGGGCTTCTGGAGAATGTAAAGATAAAGTAACTTTTTTATATGATACAATGCACCATTCCACACAAAAAATGGCTCATGCTATGATGGAAGGTCTTATTAGTGAAGGAATCCAAGTTAAGTCTTATTTTTTACATACAGATGGTAGGAGTGATGTTGTAACAGATGTTCTTGATAGTAAAGCTATTTTTGTTGGTAGTCCTACTATAATGAATAACCCTTATCCTAGCTTAGGGGACTTGATGTATTACTTCAATGCTCTTTCTTTTAAAAAGACTGGTTATCAGAAAAAAGCAGTTGTATTTGGTTCTAAAGGTTGGGGTGGAGGAGCTAACAGAAAACTAACAGCTGACCTTCAAGGAGCAGGTTTTGAAATAGTAGAACAATATGATTTAACATATATTCCTACTGAAGAAGAATTACTTAAATGTTATGAAATTGGAAAAGAAATAGGTAAACAGTTGAAATCTGAATAGTTAATTTCTTTTTTATTATTATTATTATTATTATTTTAATGTTTAATTTCTTTTTTTAAATTTTTAAATCAATAATTAATGATTTCAAGTTTTCACAAGCTTAAAAAAGTATGGGACTTGTAAATAAAATAAAATTTTCAGAAAAAGATATAAATTAATGCAATTATTGTATAGAAGAAAGTATTCTAATCATGGATAAGACAATACAATCTAGCTTTTAAAGAAATATATGAATTACTTGGAAAAACATCTTCAAAAAATAAAAAAATAATAATTAATATTAAATCATATTTAATAATTAAAGATAAAATGATTTAAATCAATATAAAGAATAGATATTAGTTAAAATAATTAAAAAAATAATAATTAGTTATTTAACTAATTTATGTAGATATTTCTTTTGAGTTGGGGTTTGCAAGGAATTTATATAATAAAGCAGCTATAATTCCACCAACAATAGGTCCAATCAATAATATTAAATAATTAGTCCAAATTAAACCTGCAGGATTTCCAACTAAAAAGTTTACAAGATATGGTGAAAAACCACGGGCGGGGTTAATACATCCTCCAGTAATATGGCCTAAAAATGTTAAAGAAATACCAATAGCCATACCAATGGATAATCCATAAACTCCTGGGTCTGCTTTTTTATCAACAGCTACTCCCATTACAACTAGGACTAATAAGAAAGTACCGACTATCTCAGCCAACATAGCTTGTGAAAAACTTATTCCTGTTGCAGGAGCATTTGCACCAAGAGCTCCAATTCCTGCTCCAATATCAACACCAAATATTCCAAGAAGACATAAACTAGCAATGATTGCTCCAATAAATTGAGCTAGAATATATCCAGATGCATTTTTACCAGGAATGCTTTTAGTAACTAACAATCCAATTGTTACAGCGGGATTTATATGCCCTCCAGAAATTTTTCCAAATGTATAGATAACTGCCATAGCTGTGATACCAAATCCCCAACTAACAGCTAGCCATTCTGCAAAACCTCCAAGCGCTCCAATAGATCCTGTTGGAACATAAGTATGTACAATCCATGCTGCGCCTATTGCAGAACCAGTACCAAAAAATACTAATAAAAATGTTCCAACAAGTTCTGCTATCATTTTTCTACTTAAACTATATTCCATTTTATCACTCCATATGTAGTTAATTTCCATAATATTAAAAATAAGATATTATGGAGAGTTTATTAAATATTAATACTTTTAATTTCATAATATTAAAAATTAATAAATAATCATTATTAATAACGAATAATATGACTAATAAAATGATAATACAATTAATAGAATATATTTTATATAATACATTATTTGATTAAATTAACTTATATTATTAAATGGAAATAAATTTGTTTGTATTTATTCAAATATAATCATTTATAATTGGATTATATAATTACTTTAATTAATATAGCTATACTACCTCATCCTATTATAGATTATGTTTATTATTATATATAAATCCAACATCAAAACAATGAATAAAAAAAATATAAGAATAACAATTAAAATAACTTAAAGATCATTATAAATATTAAATATGCTAAAAATAGATAACAATAAAAAATAGATAAAATAAAACTATATAAAATAAAAAATTAGTTTTTGTTAGAAAGATTTTGCATATTGCTTATTATAATTTAATTAATAATGTCTTTTATTCATCGAATGTATCTCTCTTGTTTTTATGTTTTTTGAAATAATCCTTATTTTCCAATTTTGTTCTTAGATTTTTTAAGAAATTATTAGAATATCTCTTTTTAAAATTATATTTTCAAATTATACTTTTAATCATTTTTAATTGTTTTTTAATATTTGTTCACATTTTAGGAATAAAAATTCTCAAAAGGTAAAGTTTATATATTTTGAGGTATAATATATCTTTGTGCAAGTGTATAAAATTTGGCCTATGAATGCTTTAAATATATAAAATAATTAGATTATATAAAATAATTTGAATATTTTAAATTAAGAATTATTCAATTATAATATTATTCAATTATAATTATTTTAATTATATATTCTAATAATATATATTCTAATAAAGCAAGAGGTCAAAGTCTTTAGTTTTGATTAAAAACAAAGATAACTTCGAAACTGTCTAATTAGCTACCTATGCTAATATTAAAATATAGGCTACTGACATGAACAAAACAACTACATTATTTATAGTGTTTTTGTTCCTATATTTACTTTGTAGCTTTGAACCGATTTCATTCACTGAAAAAAGTCTTTCAAATGAGCTAATGGAACACACTGAGCATTATGAAAACCCTAAAAGACCAAAAAAATCTAAAAAAACAAAAAATTCAATTAAGTCAAAAATATTTAGTGATATTAAAAAGATAAATAAAATTTTAAAACATGATGTATTGCTTTTAAGGTTATTAAAAATAGATAATAATAATTTTAAAGAATAGATAAATTCATAAAGGGAAAATCATTGAATAAAAAAGTTTATTATATGAATTTAATAGTATAAATTTAAAATTAAATAAACTTAACATTAGATAAATTTATAGTAACTTTTTATTATTAAGTTCTTTTTATAATAATATCTTTTTTACTATATGGAGTTATTTATATATTAAAAGTAACCTTGTTTTTTAATTAATCTTTAATTAATCTTTAATTAATCTTTAATTAATCTTTAATTAATTTTTAATTAATTTTTAATTAATCAATAATTAATTGATTACATTAAAAAATCTTTTTAATTCAACTTATTAATTTTTTAAATATTATAATATACTTATTATTTTATTAATCATTATTATAATTTTCATAATAATAAAAATATTCTAATTTAAATAAACCTAATTATTATTTTGATAAAACTTTCGGATTGAATAAAGAATTAGAAACAAAAATTAATAAATTAGAACATATTTATATATTGTCTTAATATTCAATAAATTAGGCTTTATAAATAGACATTATATAAAATAATTAAAATAAGGTTTAATTTAGTATAAGAATTTAATAACTCTTATTTAATTATTAAACCTATTATTTTGACTTAATCAATCTTATAAGATTTTAAGTTTTTAATAGCTGGACCATGAATTGAATTACCTTTATAATCAAAAAGGGAACCGTGTTGTGGACAATCCCAAGTTTTTTCTGCTGAATTCCAGCTTAATCTACATCCATAATGAGTACAGTTTCCTTGTAGTGCAAAAACATTGGATTTCAAATCTTTATATATAGATATGCTTCTTTTAGGAAGTTCAATTATTTTAGCTTCTCCAGGATTTAAATCTAATATTTCATCTTTTACTATTTTTAATTCTTCTGTGTTCAAATCTTTTGTATTGAAGCTACTTTTACATTTTTTCTTTATTGATTTTTGTTTTTTAAATCTTTTTGGTGAGAAAACTTCAGCATAAATATTTTTTTTATTTGATATTAAGTCTGTTAGCATTATTCCTGCTAATGTTGCTTTTACCATTCCCCAACTACCAAACCCAGTGGATATATAAATTCCTTTTTGAGAAGTCTCTCCAATAACTGGCAACCTATCGATAGTTTTATTATCTTGATTAGACCAGAAATACTCAATGGAATTAACATTGAACTTTTTCTTTGTATATTCTATTAATTTTTTGAAGTTTGCATTAGTATCCTTACTTTTACCTGTATGATGATGTTCTCCTGCAATGATTAATAAATCTCCTTTTTTAGTTGGAGTCTTTCTATAGGTATGGAAAGGATTTATATCAACAAACATAGAATCAGGTATATTTTCTTTTACATATACTCCTAACATATACGATTTGATTGGGGACATATATGATAAAGTTGAATCTGGGTCATATATTGGTGAATTTGTAGCTATGATAATAGAATCAGCAAAAATATCTCCTTTCTCAGTTATTATTCTATTTATTTCACCTTCTTTAATATCTATTACTTTAGTATTTTCAAATACATGAGATCCTTCTCCAGGTATTAGCTTTACTAATGCATTACTATACTTTTTGGGATGAAATATAGCTTGATTATTATATTTTATAGCTTTATTTATGTCAATATTGCTCTCACTATCATTATTTTTTGCGTTATTTTCCTTGAATGATTCTTCATTAAAAGGCATTTGAAAATCATCAGTTAAATCTGCATCTATATCTAATTTTTGCAATGCTTTATATTCTTTTTCAATATCTTTATAATTATTCTTATTTGTTGAATAGATATATAATGGAATTTTTTCATAATCACAATCGATTTTATATTCATTAATTATTTCAGATATTTTATCAAAAGCTAATATGTTTGCATCTCTGAATTTTAAAGCAATTTCCAAACCAAAATCAGATAATATCTCATCATAGACTAAATTTGATGATATTGTTATTTTAGCTGTTGTAGATCCCGTTACATCAGAAGCTATCTTTTTTGATTCTATTATGCCTACCTTAAAACCTTGTTTTTTAAGCATTAATCCTGTTGTAATCCCTACTATTCCTCCTCCAACAATAGCTACATCAACTTTTGTTTTATCTTTAACAGTAGGAAATTCTAATGTTTCTTCTTTATCTAACCAAAATGGTAAGTGTTTTTCTCTAATAAAAATCAACACCTTATATATTAATTAATATTTAATATGTTCATACAAAGTAATATAATTAATCTTTCGATTGATATTTGAATTATAATTAATATTTAATCATATGAAGATTATTTAATCATATGAACTTTTATTAATTGAGAATAGAATTTTATTGTTATAATTATTTTATCTAGTTATAATTTTTCATAATTTTTTTATTTTTTGATTCATTTTTAAATTCCTTTTTTAATTATTTTTTAAGTTATTTTTAAGTTATTTTTTTAGATTATTGTTATTTTGTATAATTCCTCTTTTATTATTTTTTACTTTTTTTGTTTAATATTTTTGTTTTTTAGCTAATATTTTTATTTTTTCATTTAATATTTTTATTTTTTGTTTAATATTTTTATTTTTCATTTAATATTTTTGTTTTTCATTTAGTGTTTTTGTTCTTTGTTTAATGTTTTTGTTTTTTAGTTATATTTAATACTAATATTTAGATTATTTTTTTGAAATATTATTGTTTTATTTATATAATATTGTTAATCGTTAATATTAATATGAATAGTTTTTAATTACTCTTATAAATCATCATTATATAATATATGCTTATTTTTATATAAATATATTTATTATTATTTGTTTATTATTTAATATTTCAATAATATTATATAATATATCAAACATATAGAATATTATAATATTTTCAGGGAGGTGAAAATATTAAAGCAAGAAATATAGTTTTTTTGTTAAGTATTGTCGTTATTTTTTTATCAGTTGCAGCTGTTAGTGCATCTTCAGACAATACTGACATAAATAGTTATGATGTGGGGTCTAATGAAATAGGAATATCTTCTTCTGATGTAAATAATAATTTAAATTCGGAACTTGATGTTGCTACAAGTGATTATTCTGCTAATGACATTCCAAGTGGTCCTCCAGGCCCCCCAGATAAAAATGACTTAAATGTTACAAAAAAGGTGAATAATAATACTCCATTAAATGGAAAAAACGTTGTTTATAATATAACTGTCAAAAATAAAAATAATGATAGAATATATAATGTTAAATTAACCGATACATGGAATAACCCTAAGCTAATATTTGTTTCTGCAAATACTGGTGGTGTTGGAAGCTTTAATAATGTTACTGGTGTATGGACTATTGGTACTTTAAATGGATATCAGTCTGTAAGTCTAATTTTAACTTTTAAAGTTAATGGTACTGGAAACATTACTAATAATGCTACTGCTTCTGCCCCTGGACAAAAAGATTCAAAAGATAGCTGTAAAATAGAGGTAAAGCCTAGTGCTGATTTGTCTGTTAATAAGACTGTGAACAATACTAAGCCTTATAATGGTCAGAATGTTCTTTATACTATAATTGTTAAGAATAATGGTCCGGATAAAGCTGTTAATGCTAAGTTGTCTGATTTGTTGAATTCTAAGTTGATCTTTGTTTCAGCAAACACACTTGTTGGAAGTTTTAATAGTGCTACTGGTTTATGGACTATTGGTGATTTAGCTAATGGTGCTGAAGCTATATTGTATTTGACTTTCAAGGTTAATGGTACTGGTGACATTGTTAATAAGGTTAATGTGTCTTCTAATACATTTGATCCTTGTTTAGATAATAACAATGATAGTAAGACTATATGTGCTAATGCTAGTGCTGATTTGTCTGTTAAAAAGTCTGTGAACAATACTAAGCCTTATAATGGTCAGAATGTTCTTTATACTATAATTGTTAAGAATAATGGTCCGGATAAAGCTGTTAATGCTAAGTTGTCTGATTTGTTGAATTCTAAGTTGATCTTTGTTTCAGCAAACACACTTGTTGGAAGTTTTAATAGTAATACTGGTTTATGGACTATTGGTGATTTAGCTAATGGTGCTGAAGCTATATTGTATTTGACTTTCAAGGTTAATGGTACTGGCGACATTGTTAATAAGGTTAATGTGTCTTCTAATACATTTGATCCTAATTTAACAAATAACAATGATACTAAAACAATTAATTCAAAGCCTAACAGTAATTTATCATTTAATAAATCAGCAAATGTATCCTATACATTTGTAGGTGATTTAATTAAATATACAATCACTATTAAGAATATTGGTGATGTAACTGCATACGATATTTATGTGATAGACAAATTACCTAAAAACCTTAGATTTATCAGTGCTAATCCATCTGTTGGTTATTATGATAATGGTAAATGGATTGTTGGGGACTTAGAACCTAATGATACTGCAAAACTTATCATTATAGCTGAAGCCTTAGAAGAAGGATTAACTGTTAACACTGCTGAATTAATATTTGATGGAGGATCTAAAACATTAAATGCTAGTTTTGATGTGGTTGTTGAAAGAAATAATCATACTAATGATACTAATACAACTAATCACTCTGTAACTAATAATACTGTAGCTTATGGTGATCTTGTTCCAATGAAGAAGACTGCGATACCTATTTCTGTATTATTTGTAATACTTGCGTTATGTAGTATTTTTGGAATTATTAGACCAAAGATTAAAAAATAGAAAATATTTAGGCATTTGAATCATGAAAATTTAATTCTTTGGGAAATTTCCCTTCCCCCTATTTTTGGGAAATTTCCCTAATTTTTATATTAATTTAATAATTTATTGTATTTTTATAAATTATTAGCTATTTTTAAAATATGAAAAAGTTTTGATTATAGAAAAAACTTTGAATAAAAAAGTTTTGAATTATACTTATAAAATATTTTTTAGATTTTAAAATTACTTTTAATAAAATAATAAAATTAAGAAAATGATATAATTAAAATAATAAAATGATACAGTAATGAAATATTAAAATAAAAATGATATATTAAAAATATTCATAAATATCTCTCTTTTTTAGATTTAATATTAATTATTATCAATTATTTTAAAAAATTTTATATATTATTTTTTCAATATTAATAATTATATAGTTACCATTATGATAAAAAGATTTAAAATTTACATGCTTAGAAAATAAATATATATTTCATCATTTAGTTATTCTTTTAAATATATTTTATTTTTTAATATATAATATGATTTTAGCTTTTATACTATGATTTTATCTTTTTTATCATGATTTTATCTTTTTTGTAGCTATTTTAATATTATAATTGAATAGGGGGCAATTATGTTTAAAAATAAAAAAATAAGCTTTATTTTATTAGCTACTTTATTTTGTTTTTTGCTTTTAGTTTCAATTAGTTCTACATATGCTAATGAAGCTAATATCACTAATACTACTAATGAAGGTATTAAAGGTAGTTTAGGCAATGACACTATAAATTTAGATGGTGGTATTTACAGTGGAGAGAACAATACTAATATTTCCTTTGATAATAGTAGGAATATTACAATTCAAAGTTCTGATCCCAACAATAAAGCCATTATTGATCTTGGCGGTGATGAAGGAGTAACTTTTATAAATAATACTGGTGCTATTGATAGTTTAGGGAGTTTAACACTGAAAAACTTAGTGTTTAAGAATGCTAGATTCTTTGCATTAATTTGTTTTAATTCAAAATTAACTGTGATCAACTGTACTTTTATACATAATAATGCATTACTTTTTGGTTTAATTGATATGGGCTATCATTCGCAACTTAATATTATAGATTCTGATTTTATAAACAATACTGGACGATATGGGACTGCAATTGCTACTGGTCCTTCTACTAAAAGTATAAGAATTACTAATTGTGATTTTATAAATAATCGTGCTTCTGAGTCTGGTGGGGCACTTTTTATATTTTCTTCAGAATTTAATAATACTAATATTACTAATTGTAATTTTATAAACAATAGTGCTTTAAATGGTGGTGCTATTTATAATTATGATGGTGCAAAGAATATTGTTAATTGTACTTTTATAAATAATACTGCATCTTCTCTTGGAGGTGCAATATATAATGAAAATAATGTTAACCTTAATATCTATAATGGTACTTTTATAAATAATACAGGTTTTTCTGGTGGTGCAATAGCTAATTCTAATATAGACTATATAAATATCTCTAATTCTAACTTTATTAATAACACTGCATTTGTTTATGGTGGCGCTATTTATAATGATCAGTCTAATGGTTTAAATGTTTCAAATTCTAATTTTATAGGTAATAATGCTTCTGATGGTGGTGCTATCTATAATGAAGATTTTAATCAGATTATTATAAATTCTACTTTTACTAATAATTCTGCTACTGGTTCTGGTGGTGCTATTTATAATTTTGGAGATAATCAGAATATATTTAATTCTACTTTTATGAATAATTTTGCTACTGGTTCTGGTGGTGCTATTTATAATTTTGGAGATAATCAGAATATATTTAATTCTACTTTTATGAATAATTCTGCTTCTGATGGTGGTGCTATTTATACTTATTCTAATTATCAAAATATTGATAATTGTGATTTTATAAGTAATAATGCTTCTTTCCAAGGAGGTGCTATTTACCAATTTGGAAATAATCATACTATAACTAATTCTGAATTCATTGGAAATAATGTTTCTGATGATGGTGGTGCAATTTACATTAATGGAGATTGTAATAATATTACAAACTGTAATTTTAAAAATAATCATGCAGGTTATAGGGCTGGAGCACTATATCAAAATGGTTTTAGTAATATAATTAATGATTCTATATTTACAAATAATAGTGCTAGTAAAGGAGGAGCAATATATAGTAACTCTAATATGAATGGTAGTGTAATTAATTCTTCTTTTATAAATAATAATGGATTTTATGCTGGTGCAATCTATATTTCCAATACTAATTTTTATAATATAATTAATTCTTCTTTTGTTAGTAATAATGCTAGTTATGGAGGAGCTATTTTTAATAATGAGATTTATATGAAGCTTGCTAAGCTTGCTGAATTAGATAATATGGGCCTTAGTCAAGTTATTAATTCTAGTTTTATAAATAATACTGCAGACTTTGGAGGGGCTGTTTTTAATTCTGGTTCTTTAAATATTTCTAATTCTAACTTTACAAATAATACAGCAATTAAAGGTGCTGGAGGTATTTTTAACAATAAATTTTTATTTGTAACTAATAATTTTATGACAGGTAATTTTGTAATAGGTAATTTTGCAATTTTAGGTGGAAATGTTATTTATAATAATGGCTCTTTAAATGTTGTTTTATCATATTTGAATAATACTACTATTAATGTTTATAAAAAAAGTTTTACTTTATTTGCATATTTAACTGATGATATGGGTAATCCTATCACTGGTCAAAACGTTTCTTTCTTTGTTAATAATGTATTTATTGGAAATTCAACAGCTTATGAAGGATATTCTTCAATTAATTATTTAATTAATCAAACTAAAGGTATTTTACTTGTTAATGGTGATTATTCAGGTCATAATGATCAAAATATCACTATTAAAAATGGATATTTGTTAATTAGTAAAACTAATGTTTTATCAACTATTATTTTGGATAAAAATCATTATTGGGTTAATGAAACTCTTAATGGTGTTTTCAAAGTTGTTAATATTGGTGATGGTGATGGTGAAAATATAACTGCCCTTATTAGTTTTCCAAACAGCTTTAAATTATATAATTTTACTGTTTCTAAAGGTTACTTTGATTCTAGCACTGGAATTTGGTATATTGGTGATTTAGCTCTAAATGAAAGTGTTAGTATGTTTTTCACTGGCTCATTTAAAGAAAAAGGTGAAAAGATTTTTGTAATTAATGTTAATGGGGATAATATAAATACTTCTTCAGATAGTAAGGCTGTTATTGTTTATAAAAAACATTCTCCAGGTCCTAATCCTGGCCCTAATCCAGGTCCAAAACCTAAACCTTCTCCTAATCATTCTACAGATAATAATGTTAGTGCAGGTATGAAAAAGTCAGGTTTGCCTATTTTTACATTGTTACTAATATTAATAACTTCTGCCATAACATTTAGGATTAAAAAATAGTTTATATGCTTATTTAAAAAATTAGATAATTTTAGGGGTTTTATTCCCCTTTTTATTTATATTTATCTTCTATTCTTTTTTTATTTAGTATTTATTAATTTTTATTATTCTTTCTATTAATTCGTTTTATTTATTTTTTATTCATTATTCTTTTTATTCGCTGATTCTTAATTTTTTTATATAGTAATATAATGATTTTAACAAATAATAATAAATATTTTTGATATATAATTTAAAAAACAATTTAATAAAAATTTAAGAAGTAATATAATAAAAAAATTTTAATTGAAGGAATCAAATTCCTTCAGAACAATTTTTAAAATATTATTATTTGTATTATTGTCTATCTTTTTCTTTTAATTAGAATTGAACCCAATAGACTTAATAACACTAAAAGTATTGTTGTTGGTATTCCAGTTTCCTTCATTTTTGCACTTACAATGTTATCGTAATTATTTGTGGTGTCATTTTCATTATTTATATTGTTGGTGTTGTTTGTATTATTAGTATGGTTTGTATTGTTGGTGTGGTTTGTTTGATTTGCAACTATTAAAATCATACCATTTGCTATGTTTATTGCATATGGGTCATGACCACTATAATTACCAGTAACTTGTAAATTATCATCTTTATTTCCAATAACTGTATATTCTATAGTTGCATAACCTTCAATAGCATCAGAAACTCCAATATATTCTCCATTAATATAGAATGATATATTTTGACCAGTAATACTATTACCCATATCATCGGTTAAAGTAGCATATATATTAATCTTAGTTTTATTATTAACTTTTATTGTTGAATTATTGAGATATTTAAGTTTTAATATTCCCATTGATCCGTTATTGTAAATTTCTTTTCCTAAAAGAGCATTATTGTTTTCCATTATATTTCCTGAAAGTCTCATCATGGCATCATTAAATATAACTCCTCCATAACCTTCTGCTATATTTTCTGTGAAATTTGAATCAACAACATTCATTTCTTCAGTATAGTAGTTGTAAATTGCTCCACCATCATTACTTGCCTTGTTTTTGCTAAATTTAGAGCTATTTATTAGGAATTTAGTGCCTGCAGTATTGAAAATGGCTCCTCCATAACTCGCATTATTTCCATTGAATTCAGATTTTGTTACTGTTATATTATCTCCATAATATATGTCTATAGCTCCTCCATAGCTAGTGGCTTTGTTATTAGTAAATTTGGAACTGTTTATAATGATTTTATTTCCTCCAGTACTATATATAGCACCACCACCCCAACTATCTGGAGCAAGGGATGTATTATTTGTAAAATTTGAGTTAGTAACTTCTAGATCACTTGCATAGTTGTAAACTGCTCCACCACTACTATTAGCTCTGTTATTTGTGAATCGAGAATTAATAATTTTTAGGTTTGAACCACTATGTTCTATAGCTCCACCATCAATTCCAGCAACATTATTATTAAAAATAGAGTTAATAACGGTTATGTTAATTGCATTATTAAAAATAGCACCAGCAGTTCTACTTGCTGTGTTATTGGAAAAACTAGAATTAATAACTTCCATGTTTGGTCCACTATTAAATATTGCTCCTCCACTTCCATCATTTGCAGTATTGTTACTAAAATTACAATTAGTTAGTGTTATTTTTCCTCCATTGTTAAATATTGCCCCTCCACTATTAGCATATCCATTAATTATGGTTATGTTTATTAAAGTTAAGGTGTTTCCTGGGTTAATATAAAATATTCTTCCTAATTGTTGAGCATTAAGTATAGTGTTCTCTCTATTTTCCCCCTTGATTGTTAAGTTTTTATCTATGATTATGTTAGTTATATTATCGGTATATATACCATTTTCAAGATTTATCAAATCTCCATCGGTTGATTCGGCTACTGTTTTATTTAATCCTCCAACTGTGCTATTTGTTATATTGTGTTCTGCAGCACTTGTTGAAGATAAGCTGATTAATAGTAATGTTGAAATTGTAATTGTAAGCACTGTGATTTCTATAATTTTACTTTTTGACTTAATTTTCTCACCTCCTATATATTTTTCATGTATATATTTATTATTGTAGATACTATTTATATTTTTTTCATGATATTATATATAATATTTATTTATTATTTAGATTATTAATAAATATTAATATATTTATCAATAATATTAATATGAATTAGGTTATTTTTTATATATTCTATTAATAAAGTTATATTTCATTAAAATATATAATATAAAAATAAATAGTATAATGTATAACATAAAAATAAATAATAAATATTATATAAAATATCATAGTAAATAATATAAAATAATATATCAAAAAAGTATATTAAATATTCATTTATTAAATTTTATATTAAATGTTTATTTATTAAATTTTATAATTTAAAGATTATCATGTTTCCTGATTTTATCTATGCGTCATTTTGGGGATTTATTGGAACTTTTTCATTGATTATTGGGTCAGTTTTAGGATATTATTTCAATATTCCTAAAAAAATATTGGCTTCATTTACAATATTTAGTGCAGGAATTTTAAGTTCTGCTGTGTGCTTTGAAATACTTTTTGAGGCATATAGCTATGGAGGACTAGCTCCAACTGTATATGGGTTCATTATCGGTGCTTTTATTTTCACGATTTTTGATATTGTTATACATCATTTAAATATAAAAAATAGAAAATTGAAAAATCCTTCTAACAATGTTATTAATTTTGATAATGGATATAATGATTTTGATAGTTCTAGTAACAATAAAAATGAAAATAGTAAAGATAATAAAAGTAATATTCTCAATAATTTTTATATTAAAAATGGAGATAACTCAAATAGATTTTTTTTAGGTAAAGGTGTTTTATTTTCTTTAAAAAATGCATTATTTGAAGTCTATGCTCATAAATCTAAAAAAGAGTATAATAAATATCAAGTTGAAAGTTTCATTATCATGATAGGGGTTATATTAGATGGTATTCCTGAGGCAATAGCTATTGGACTTTTGGTAATTATTGGAGGGCCTATTAGTTTAGCTTTAGTGTTTTCTATCTTGATTGTTAATTTATTTGAAAGTCTTTCTGGATCAACTGATATGAAATTAGGTGGATGGAATAAAAAATCAATACTTTTAATATGGTCATCTGTAACAATATTAGCTACTATATCTGCAACATTAAGTTTCATTATTTTTTCTAACACTGATCATTTTGTTTTATCTATTGCTTTAGGAATAGCTGCTGGAGCTTTAATTTCACTTATAGCTGATGTTATGCTTCCAGAAGCTTTTAAAGAAACTCATGAATTAACTGGACTTTTAATGGGTTTAGGATTTTTAACTTCTTTTATTTTGTCTCACTTAAAATTTCATTGATAAGTATCTATAATCATTGATAATAAGTTGTAATTTTTCATGATTTTGACTTTTACTATAGTTTATTTATATTTCTTTCATATTTTTCATACTTTATTTTTATATTTTTCATATTTTAGTATAGTTTATTTATATTTCTTTTATATTTTGATGTTTTATGTATAGTTTATTTCTTATTCATGGATATTTCATCTTTTTAGCTCAAAACCATGATTTTGAGCTTTTGTTTTGAAAACAATGCCATCTTCTCCAATAAATTCTTTTGTTGCTTTAAATGCATCCCTATTTTTTTTATCCAATATTCCATATATGGATGGTCCAAATGAACTCATACCCACACCATAAGCTCCAAATTCTCTCATTTTTTCCATTGCTGTCTTAATTTTTTCTTTTTGAAGGTCTAATTCCACCTTTTTAAACCCTATTTTCTGAATTTCATTAATAACATTACCAAAAGACTTAATATTTTTTTCTAAGAGAAATGGAATTAAATTCATAAAGATAAGATGGGATAGTTTTTCAACATCTCTTTTTGGAACAGGACAATATTCTTGAAAGATATTTACTTCATTTTTTCCCATTATCGTCCTAGATTCAGGAATGGCTATCAGTATATCCCATTCTTTTGGAAAATCATATCTTCCAATTAAGTTTGGAGGGTTAGCTTTTGAAGCTGAAGATGGTAAAAATTCTGTTTTTTCATTTATATCATGACCTCCATCTATTATAAGTCCTCCTTGATCAAAAGAGTATATTCCGACACCAGATGTTCCTCCTCTACCAAGAATTTTCCCTAATTCTACTCCATTTATTGATATTCCATTGTATTCGCATATTAATTTTGCAGTAGCTAAAGATATTTGAGTTCCAGAACCTAATCCTGAATGTGTTAGAAAGGCTTCATTAACATTAAAATGGAATCCATTATCTATATTAAAGTGTGAAATTATTTTTTCTGCAGAGTCCTTTATTTTCAAAAGGCATTGGTTTTTTATATCATTGTCTTTTATATTCTTGTCAAAATCAATACTTATTCCTTTTTCCAGTATTTCAGCTTCTAGAACAAAGTTTGGTTTAGATATTGTTAATCCAATACCTCCATCACGTCTCCCATAAGATCCATTCAAATCTATTAATGCCATATGTATTCTTGATGGAGTTTTTATAATCATAAATTTGCTCCTTACAGTTAAGGGTTTTTATTTATTAAAACTTTATTTTTGATTAGTTTATCTTTAATTAGCTTTATTTTTAATTATTTTTATTTCTTTTTTATTCTTATTTTCTTTTATATTTTCTATATATTCTATATTTCCTATATTTTTTATATTTTCTATAATATTCTATATTTTTTTATATTTTTTTATATTATCTGTATTTTTTTATGTTTTGTTAAATATTCTTTTATTTTTATTATTTTATTTTCTAACTTCAATTTAATTTTAAAACTATCGTATGGTATTATCCTTAATTTATTATAATAATTTTAATAAATTATCTATTAATCTAAAAATCTAACTAGATTTTTATGATTATTTTATATGTTTGTACAATTAATATAATTTCGATGATTTATATTAAAATTATTAATTATACTATATATATTAGCTGAACAAAATCACAAAGTATAATAATGGAAATAATAATATTTAATTGTGTACAATAAAAATTGTGTAAAGCTCTCACAGCTAATGATTATATTTTACCTTTGAGATAGTATGCTATTTTTATTCTTTTTTTATATATGTTTTGAATCTGTTAAAATAAATACTGTTGCTAATTTTAGTAACAAAATTATAGATTCCAATATGAGGAGTGATCATATGTCATATGTAAGTGATGTTTTAGAAGATTTAAAGAAAAAAAGCGAAAATCAACCTGAATTTATTCAAGCTGCAACAGAGATTCTCGAATCAATAGAACCTGTATTTGAAAAACACCCCGAATATCAAAAAGCAGGACTTTTAGAAAGATACGTTGAACCAGAAAGAATTGTAATATTTAGAGTACCTTGGATTGATGATGAAGGTAAAGTACGTGTAAATAAAGGTTATCGTATACAATTCAATAGTGCTATTGGTCCTTATAAAGGAGGATTACGTTTCCATGAATCTGTGAATTTATCCATTATTAAATTTTTAGGTTTTGAACAAATCCTTAAAAATTCTTTAACTGGAATGAATATTGGTGGTGGAAAAGGAGGTAGTGATTTTAATCCTAAAGGAAAATCTGATAATGAAATTATGAGATTTTGCCAAAGCTTCATGACTGAATTGTATAATTATATTGGTCCAGATACTGATGTTCCTGCTGGAGATATTGGTGTTGGTTCTAGAGAAGTTGGATTTTTATTTGGACAATATAATAGGATTTCAAATGAACACCATTGTGTGTTAACTGGTAGTGGTTTAGAATATGGAGGTTCTCTTGTTAGAACTGAAGCTACAGGTTATGGTCTTGTTTATATTACAGAAGAAGCATTAAAACAGAGAAACGATTCTTTTCAAGGTAAAACTGTTGTTGTTTCTGGTTCTGGAAATGTTGCTATTTATGCTGCTGAAAAAGCTATTATGTTAGGTGCAAAGGTTATAGCTATGTCTGACTCTTCTGGATATATTTATGATGAGAATGGTATTCAAATACCTTTTATAAAAGAAATTAAAGAAATTAATTATGGTAGAATATCTGAATACTTAGATTATTTTGATGATGAAAATTTGACTGCAAAATTTGTTGAAGGTAGTAATAATATTTGGGATCTTAAATGTGATATAGCATTTCCCTGTGCAACTCAAAATGAGTTAGATGGAGATTCTGCTAGAAAACTTGTTTCTAATAATGTTAAATATTTATCTGAAGGAGCTAATATGCCCTGCACTCTTGAAGCAACAGAAATTTTACAAAAAGCAGGCGTTGTTTATCTTCCTGGAAAAGCAGCTAATGCTGGTGGAGTAGCTACAAGTGCATTAGAAATGGCTCAAAGAAGTTCAAAGTTATGTTGGTCTTTTGAAGAAGTTGATTCAAGATTAAAAGCTATTATGGTAAATATATACCATTGTATTGATCAGGCTGCTAAAGAATATGGCTTTGAAGAAAATTATGTTATTGGATCTAACATAGCAGGTTTTATAAAAGTAGCTAATGCTATGATGGCTCAAGGTGTTGTTTAAACCCTTGAATATCATATTTTTTTATAATAATTTATTTTTATTAATTTTTATTACTTAATTTTTATTACTTTTATTATTAACTTTTATTATTACTTTTTAGAATTATTACTATTTTTTAGAATATTAATACAATTTTTTTATTATTAGTTTTTTATTATTTTTTAATATTATTATTATTTTTATTATTAGTTTTTAACATTAGCACTGTTTTTTAGTATTAATTTATAATTTCCAATGTTTTTTGTATATTTTTAATTTTTCTTTTCAGTATAATATAAAATTATATTTAAAATATCTTTCTTCTTCCTTTTGTTAAAATTTAAATAAATCAATCTTTATAGTATTTGATATATTTCTCCTATATTATCGATAATCTCAATATTAGAATTATCCAATGTTTTTTTGGTAATCATATGACTATCATCAGAATTTACTAGTATTGCAGACATACCTGCATTTACAGCTCCAATAATATCAATTTCAGATTTATTACCTACCATAATACTATTTTCTGCCTTACAATTCATTCTATTCAATGCTTCTTCAAATATTTTTTTTTCAGGTTTTTCAGATCCTACTTCTTCTGATGTAATAACTTCTTCAAAAAAATAATGAATATCCAATCTAACTAACTTTTCCCATTGTTTTATTGTTATACCATTAGAAATTACTCCTAATTTATATCCTTTATTTTTTAGATAGATAAGAATGTTCATTGTTTCTGGAAATGGTCTAAGTAGGGCAAACTTAACATTGTGATATGTAACCATTCCTAAAGCAACTAGTAAGTTATTTTCTTCACCACATATTTCTTTTGTAAGAACATTAAAGTGTTTATTATAATTTGAACCTTTTTTTGAGATAATCTCTTTTAGTAAATTATATGTTTCTTCTTTATTTGAAGGTAAGCCGTTTTCAATCATCACATCAATAGCTGCTTTTCTAGCTACTTCTGCAAAGCTTGAAGTATCTAATAATGTTCCATCTATATCGAAAAAAATTGCTTTGTCCATTCTAACACCAAAATCCTTGCTTAAAACATTAAATATTTAAAAAAATGAATCTAATGTTTTTTGTTTTTCTTTTTCTCCAAGTTCTTTTAATTTTTCTTTAGTATATCCAAATGATTCCATTATCCTAGAAACAGCAGGAATTATTTGATTATCAATATAATAATCAGAATCATAGATATATTTTTCTGAATCTTCGAATGGAATTGCTCTTTGACTTATTGGACCTTTACCTTTAACTACCACATATTGGATTATAGTTCCTCTACCAATTTTCATTCCTTTATCTTCTAATCTTTGCGCAGCTACAACATGAGGTCCGATTTGTTTATAATCAGATAGTTTTTTGGTTATTTGTGTGTGAATAATCAGATCTTTCATATCCACATCACCAGATTTTACTTTTTTTAAGATTTTTCTTATGATTTGCACTGCTTTTTCAACATCACCATCTTTTAATATAGCCATCAGTATTCCTTGTTGGGTATCTTTAGCTACTGGGGCCCAATCTCTTCTAACAAGTTCTAATCCTTTAGCTATAATTACTCCATCTTCTATTACTGCATATCTTTTTTTTGTTACAAAGAAACCTCTTCTATAGAATCCTTCATATTCAAGTTCCATGCTTTCAGGTAGTGTTGCATTAAAATCTACAAGAAATTTATGTGCTTGAGATTTTATTTCCTCCTCAAGAGCTATTTGTTTATCAGTTTCAGCCACCATTTTAAAACACTTGATTTTAATAGTTCTATTTATTAAATTTATTATAATAAAAATTTATTATATAAAAATTTATTCATGATATTTACATATTAGTTTAAACTTATTAATAGATTTAGTCATACTTATTAATAGACTTAGTTATATTAATACTAATTTAGTTATATTATTTTTAATCATATTATTAATTGATTTAGTATAATAGATTTAGTATTATAGATTTAGTATCAATAGATTCAGTCATATAAACATAAATAGATTTAATAATAATTATAAAAATAGCTATTTATCTAAAAAACTATTTATAATTAATAAATTAATAGTATTTAGTATATTAAATACTATTATAAACAATAGAAATTCTAAAAATAATAACTTTTTAAAATTGCTCTTATTTTAGAACTTGTTAATAATAGTTAATATATAAATTAATATATAAGTTAATATTAAAGTTTATATATGATAAAAACCAATATTTGGTTATCATATCTAAAAGACTATTTTTTCTTTTAAATTAAATCAAATGTAAGAAAAATATCAATAAAAATATCATAATATTTTAATTATAATTATATTTATTATCAATATTTATGGTTGTTTTAGGTTTTTTTAAGAGTGATTAAGGATTTAAATGGGTCTTTTATATTGAATATTATTAATTTACAAGATTTAATAAAGATTTAATAAATAAAATTATTTATAATAAATAAAATTAACTTTAATTAGGTGAAATAATGGCGATATCACAAGGAAAATCCACAAGAAAATCAACTGGTGGAAGATACATAGCAAATCGTGGGAAAAGAAAATCAGAGCTTGGAAGAGAACCAGCTTATACTAGATTAGACGAAAAAAAATTGAGAAAAATTAGGACTCGTGGTGGAAACGAGAAATTGAGATTAGCTTCTGAAAATAAAATAAATGTTGTTGATCCAGAGTCTAATAAATCTGAAACTGTTGAAATCATTACTGTACTTGAGAATTCTGCTGATCCCAACTATGTAAGAAGGAATATTATTACAAAAGGAGCTATCGTGGAAACTAGTGCAGGTAAAGCAAAGGTAACCTCAAGACCTGGTCAAGATGGTGTCCTTAATGGTGTTTTAGTCACTGAATAAGGATTATTCTTCTGATTCTAATATAATAATAATATTAAAAGATGATTTAGAAGATAATTATATTATTTTTATAATTTATTAATATTTTTATAATCTTTTAATATTTCTATAACTTTTTTTAATATATATTGTATTAAATTTACTTTTTATATATATTAAATCTACTTTTTTTTGATTATTTTATAATATACTAAATTATCTCTGCTTTTATCAATAATTTATTCTATTTTTATAAAAATTATTTATAAAATTTTAAATAGTACAAAAATAATCATTAATATATCATAAATATATTATAAAAATTTTAATTCAATTTTAACTTTGAGGTAAAAATTATGCTTAGTGTTAATTTAGAAGCTAAAAAAACAGTAGATGTAATGATTGAAAAAGCTGATGAGCTTAATATAGCTGTTTCCAAATTAAATAATGGTGCAACTATTATTGATTGTGGTGTAAATGTAGCTGGAAGCTTAAAAGCTGGTGAATATTATACTAAAGTATGTCTTGGAGGATTAGCTGAAGTTGGAATTTCTATTCCTGGAGATTTGTCTGAAAAATTTGCTCTTCCTTCTGTTAAGATTAAAACTGATTTCCCTGCTATTTCCACTCTCGGTGCTCAAAAAGCTGGCTGGTCTGTAAGTGTTGGTGACTTTTTTGCTTTAGGTTCTGGTCCTGCAAGAGCATTAGCTAAAAAACCAGCAGAAACTTATGAAGAGATTGGATATGAGGATGATGGGAATATTGCAATTCTTACTCTTGAATCCGATAATTTACCTGGTGAAGATGTTGCAGAAGCTATAGCTAATGATTGTGGTGTTGATGTTAAAGATGTAACTTTACTTGTAGCTCCTACTTCTTCTCTTGTTGGATCTATTCAAATTGCTGGAAGAGTTGTAGAAAATGGTACTTATAAAATGTTAGAAGCTCTTCATTTTGATGTTACTAAGGTTAAATATGCTGCAGGAATTGCTCCAATAGCTCCAATTGACCCGGATGGTTTAAAAGCTATGGGTAAAACAAATGATGCTGTTCTCTTTGGAGGAAGAACTTATTATTACATCGAATCTGAAGAAGGTGATGACATTAAAGAATTAGCTGAAAAATTACCTTCATCTGCAGCTGATGGTTATGGAAAACCATTCTTTGATGTATTTAAAGAAGCAGAATTTGATTTCTATAAAATAGACAAGGGAATGTTTGCACCTGCTGAAGTTGTTATTAATGATTTAAGAACTGGTGAGTTATTTAAAGCAGGATATGTAAATGTTGACCTTTTAAAGAAATCATTTGGTTTATAGTTTATTTATATAATTAAAACATAGATTGTATAATAACTTCTACTAGATGAGTTATTCATATCTATTTTATTTTTTTTATTTTTTTTTTAATTATCTATATTTTTAATTATCAATATTCTTAATAATTATATATATTATATAATATTTGGGGTTTATATGACAATTTTTATATATGAAATAAGCTTGGACACATCCAAAAGAACTGAAATTATAGATATAACTTTAGATATTCAAGAAATTCTAACTAAAAGTAAATTAAACTTTGGAATTATTAATATATTTTCAAAACATTCAACTTCTTCAATAGTAATCAATGAAAATGAAGAAGGTTTATTATATGATTTCGAGTCTATTTTAAATAAAATTATTCCTAACAATAATAGTTATAATCATGATATTATTGATAATAATGCAGATTCTCATATTAAATCTTTATTTTTAGGTTCAAGTGAAACTATTCCTTTTTCAAATAACGATTTATCTGTTGGTACATGGCAATCAGTTTTTTTTGTAGAATTTGATGGTCCAAGAACAAGGAAAGTTGAATTAACTGTTATTGGAGAATAACTATAAAAAATAAATATTTTTAATATAAGAATTTAATATGATATAAGAATTTATTTTTAATTTAATAATTTTAATGAAATTATCTATAAAAATCCTATTTCAAATGCTATCACTGGATATTCTAGCTCGAAATTACTAATTACTTCAGGAGATATTTCTCCAAAGAAACCAGAAATAGTACTGTTTTTACTAGTTCCTTTAATACTAGCTACTCTTCCTTTAATGAAAGTAGGATTATTTGATGATGAAACTTCCATTTCATATCCTAAATTAGATAAAAGACTTGCTATTGTTGATTTAATTTCAGTAAAATTAGCTGTAGAATGGCAAATAGCTCCTGCTAGTTTTTTCACAGTTTTGACATTTGTTTCTTTTGATTCATCAATATATAATGTGTCTCCTATTTCAAATATTTTTTGTGGGAGATCTTCATGTTTATTATCCTCTAAAAACTCCATGAGACTATTTATTAAACTTTTTCTAATCATTGTTCTATCAATTGTAATTGGCTTAGATACTTGTACATGGTTATCTTCTATTTGTTTCATTTTTTCATAATGATTTTCTTCGCTTGTTAACATTAAACTCATTATTTCTTGGAAACCAAGGCCAATCATAATTTCACGAATGGTTTTTTCACTTTTAAACCAGTTATCTTCATAAGCTATTGTTGAAATATTTGGAAGCTCTGCATTAATTTTATTTATGCAGTATTGGATAGCTACATTTTCAACTATGTCAACTTCATGAAGGATGTCTATTCTGTATGAAGGAATTTCTACTTGAACTTCATTATTATTTGTAATTTTTGTATCCATCCTTGCTTTAAGCAACAAATTAGCTACATCTTCTGCATTAAGATTTACTCCTCCAATAAGTTCATTACACAAATCGACTCTCACTTTTCTAGTTTTTGGGCTTAAATCAGGAGTTGTAATTGTTTTGTCTTGGTAAACAATATCTAAACTTTCTATTTCTCCTCCAACTTCTCCAAATGAACTACAAATAATATTTAATGTCTGTTGAACTGCTTTTTCATCAGTTCCAGTCACATCTACAAGTATATTTTTTGTATCTTCTGTAAGTTTTGTTAATTCTCCATTTATAATTGGTGGCATGGATAATACTTTATCATTTTTATCAAGAATAATAGGATACTTATCGAATCCTGATATTAACTTTGCATATTTCGAACCTTTTTCATGTTCACCTAATATTTCCTTTGGAGTTAATTCATTTAAATGATCTAATGGAACAAAACTATTTTCATTTGGAGAACTTGCAATATATTTATAATCTCCATTAATAACATCTAAATTATGAATACCAATAGCTACTTTTTTTCTGTCTCTTCCAATAACCCAGTGTAAATTTTCTTGAAAGTCCATTATTTGTTTTAGCTTCTCTCCATTAAATTTAATATCTTTAATTAATGCGAAAGCTATATATGGTCGAATATTTTCTATTTCTTTATCTACAAATACTTTTTCTCCAGAAGGTGAGACTTTATATTTAGGAAGGCCTATTTCTTGTGATATGAAACCTTTTAAGCTACGAGAAACTCCTTCTACTGATAACTGATCTGGACGATTTGGAAAAAATTCAACTTTAATTGTCTCATCATCGAAGTCTTCTATATCGCTTCCAAGCATAGGTAAAATATCAATTAGCTTATTATTTTCAATGTTAATTCCAAGCTCTTTTAAATCTTGATATTCAAATGTAATTACTGGCATTAATTATCTCCTGAAATATTTTCTGAAATATTTTAATATATATTTAGTTTAATTATTATAATTGTATTTTAATTTTAATTATTTATTATAAAGTATTTTAAATAAAGTATGCTAATTTTTAATATATGTTGTTTTTTTCATTTTTTGTATTTTTTACTATTTTCTATTATTTTTAGTATTTTTAGCATTTTTTATTTTTTCAGTATTTTTTATTTTTTTGAAAAATGATGTTTAAAACATTCTATAATGAATATTTAATTTTATTATAAAAACGTTTATTATAAAAAATATTTATTATAAATTTATTATAAAAATTATATTGAATTGAATTTAAAATCCAAAGATACATATAAAGAATAGAGACTCAAAAACAAAGTGTAATGATCGATGTTCGAGATGAGTCATATGTTTTATAGTTAAAGAATGAATAACATCAATAACAAAGTGGATTAATCCACCTAAAAAACCGATTTCAACTGAGAAAAAGACTATTGATAATACAAAAAAATGAAATACAGCTTCTAATCCTTCATGAACTAACCATGCTTGGAAATTAGAATAAACCATTTCCTGAACAAGGCCTCCGAATATTATGTAAAAATCGTGAAGGAAATTCCACATGATTATACTGTGCAATTCATCGCTTATAGCTAATACAATAGCTATATAGAACCATAATAATTCCATTCTTTCACCATCAGTTATCTATAATAATATTTGATTATTTATAATTATATTTAATTTACTTAATTTGATTTATACAATTTGAATAAGCTTAATGAAATTATTTATAATTCCATATTATTTTTATATATATTTTTATATTATTAGGAATTAAAATAAAACTATATTAGACTCCTTATCTATATTATTCATAATAATTATAGTTATTCATTTATTAATTAAAATATTTTTCCATAATTATACTATTTATATTATTATGATATTATTTAATATGGTAATTAGTTATAAAGTATAAAATATATTAAATCAAATATTAAAATATAATATTAATATTTTAAAAATATTTAAAAATTACTTAAAAGTTAGTTAAAGTTAGTTAAAAAATAGTTAATATTACTATTCATCGAATTGTAAATTTTATTAAATTATTCTTAAATACTTATCAAATAATACAGTTATAGAAATAATATAATTATAGAAATTAATATAATTATAGAAATTGATACAATTGTAGAAATTGATACATTTATAGAAATACATAATATGGAGAAGATACATGACAATAGACAACATTCCTAAAGATTATGATCATAAAAAAGAAAAAGAATGGCAAAAAAAATGGGATGATGATCAAATTTATAAATTCATTGGTGATGGAACAAAACCAAGGTATATAATTGATACTCCTCCTCCTTACCCAACTGGTTCTATTCATATGGGTCATGTATTAAATTGGGTTTATATTGATATAAATGCAAGATATAAACGTTTAAAAGGTTTTGATGTTTTATTCCCTCAAGGTTGGGATTGTCATGGTCTTCCAACTGAAGTTAAAGTTGAAGAAAACAATAATATTAAGAAAAATGATGTTTCAAGAGCAGAATTTCGTAATATGTGTGTAGATCTTACAAAAGAAAATATAACTCTTATGAAAAATCAGATGAAGTCTATAGGATTTTCTCAAGATTGGTCAAGAGAATATATTACTATGACTCATGAGTATATGAGAAAAACTCAAACTTCTTTTCTTCAAATGTATGAAAAAGGTTTAATATATCAAGGTATTCATCCTGTTAATTGGTGTCCTCGCTGTGAAACAGCTATAGCTTTTGCTGAAGTTGAATATAGTAGTAATGATACTTTTTTAAATTATGTTAATTTTCCTTCTACTAATGAAAAATCTGATTCAAAAAATGATGGAGTTTTAATAGCTACAACTCGCCCTGAACTTATGTCTGCTTGTGTAGCTGTTGTTGTTAGCCCTGATGATGATAGATATGCAGATATTATTGGAAAAGAGGTTGAAGTTCCTATTTCAAGACAAAAAGTTAAAGTTATAGCTGATGATGAAGTTGATCCTGAATTTGGTACTGGTGCTGTTATGGTTTGTACTTTTGGGGATAAAACTGATGTTTCATGGGTAAATAAACATAATCTTGATATTATTGAAGCAATTGATGAAAAAGGGATTATGACTAAATCTGCTGGAAGATATGAAGGAATGACTTTAAAAGAATGTAAGTTAGCTACTGTTGATGATCTTAAAGCAGAAGAGTGTATTATTAAACAAGAACCTGTTGATCAAAATGTTGGTCAATGTTGGAGATGTAAAACTCCTATTGAAATTTTGGTTAAAAAACAATGGTTTGTAGCTGTAAATAAACTAATCGATGATATTAAATCTGCTACTAATTCTATGAATTGGGTTCCAGAGCATATGAAAAGTAGGCTTCTTAATTGGGCTGATTCTATGGAATGGGATTGGTGTGTTTCAAGACAAAGGATATTTGCTACTCCTATCCCTGTTTGGTTCTGTAAAAAATGTGGTAAGGTTCATCTTCCAAATATTGAAGATTTACCTGTAGACCCAACCCAAACACAACCTTCAGTTGAATGTGAGTGTGGGTCTCGTGAATTTAGAGGAGAGGATGATGTGCTTGATACTTGGATGGATAGTTCTATATCTCCATTAAATATTGCTGGATGGCCAGATCCAAGTTTTAAAAATAATTTTCCTGCTGATTTACGTCCTCAAGGGCATGATATTATTCGTACATGGGCTTTTTATACTACTCTTAGAACATTAGCTTTAGTTGATGAAAAACCATTTGATGAGATTGTAATTAATGGTATGGTCTTTGGAGAAGATGGTTATAAAATGAGTAAATCTCGTGGAAATGTTATAGGTCCTGAAGAAGTTATTGAAGAGTATGGTGCAGATGCTCTTAGAACTTGGGCAGCTAATAGTGTTCCAGGGTCTGATGTTCCTTTTGATTGGAAAGATATTAAATATGGTTATAAATTCCTTAGGAAATTTTGGAATGCTTTTAGATTTATTAGTATGCATATTTTTGATGAAAATATGACTAATAAAAATATAGATATTATCAATAATGAATCTAGTAATGCTATTAAAAATAAATTAATGCCTTTAGATAAGTGGATACTTTCAAAGTTAAATAATCTTAATAAAGAGGTTACTGAAGCTTTTGAAACTTATAATTTTGCAACAGCTATTAATTCAATTGAAAAATTTGTTTGGCACGATTTTTGTGATGAATATATTGAATCTGTTAAATATAGGCTTTATAATGATGATGTAACTGAAGATTCTAGGATTGCTGCTAAATATACTTTAAAAAACGTTGTTGAAACTTCTTTAAAACTTCTTTCACCTATTACTCCTCATTTTGCTGATGAAGTATATCAATATTTTGAAAATACTAATAGTATAAATATTATTAAATGGCCAGAATTAGATGAAGATCTTATTGATGATGTTTTTGAAGATAATGGAGAATTAATTATTGAAACTATTGGAGAAATTAGAAGGTTTAAATCTTCTTCTAAGATTCCTCTAAATGTTCCTCTGTCTGAAGTTAATATCTACACTAATGAAGATTTAAAGGCAGTTTATGAGGATTATATTGAAGATATTAAAGGAACTTTAAAGATTCATAAACTTGACTTGTTAGTTGGAAAACCTGATATTCATGAAAAGGTTGTTGAAGTTATTCCTGCTATGGATAAGATTGGCCCTCAATTTAAAGGAGATGCTCCAAAAATTATTAAATATTTAACATCTAATGATCCAGAAGAAATAGCTAAATTATTAGAAGAAACTGAAGAAAAAGAAAATAATGGCAAAATAACAATTGGAGACAATGTTATAACTAATGAACATGTTAATATGGTAAAAGAAGTTGTTGGTAAAAGTGGTAAGAAGGTTGATGTTGTCCAATCAGATAATTTAGATGTTTTATTTGAAATAATTAAATAATTTTATTATATTTTCATTATATTTTCATTATATCTTTATTATATTTTTATATATAATCATAATACATTATAATAGATTGAATCAAAATTTCAGATGATTTAAATGATTTTAAAAGTAAAAAAAGTTTCAGATGTTGGAGGAATTGTTAAAGCACCTCCTTCTAAAAGTTATACTCATAGGGCTATTATTATAGCTTCTTTTGCTGAAGGAACTTCTTGTTTATATGATCCTCTTTCTTCTGAGGATACTCTTGCTTCAGTTAATGCTTGTAGAAATTTTGGTGCAGATATAAATACTTCTAACTTTAATTCTCTTGTTAATAATCCTAATTCAGATAGTTATTGGGAAATTAAAGGAATTGATAATGGAAATATTGAAAATCTTTCAGATAATCCAATTGATTTGAAAAATTCTGGAACTACTCTTAGGATAATGACTTCTTTAGCTGGTTTATCTAAAAATAAAACAATATTTACTGGTGATGAATCTCTTAAAACACGTCCTATGGATATGCTTCTTGAAGCTTTAAAACCATTAGGAGTTGATGCAAAATCCATTTTTAAAAATGGAAAACCTCCTATTGAAGTAAACCCAGGTTTTGTTGGTGGAAAAACATCTATTGATGGTAATGTTAGCTCTCAATTTATTTCTTCTCTTTTAATAGCGGGAACTATCTCTGAAAAAGGTATTGATCTTGAAGTTAAGGGAGATTTTATATCAAAATCATATGTAGCTATGACTTTGGATGTTATGGAGGAGTTTGGGGTTGAAATTGAAACAGACCTTTTTACTAAGCATGAAAATTGTGATTTTATTGATAAAAAATGTTCATCAACCTTCTTTTCTATTAAGCCTCAAAAATTCACTGCTATTGATTATGTTGTTGAAGGAGATTATTCTTCTGCATCATACCTTTTAGGTGCTGTAGCTATTTTAGGTGGGAAGATAACAGTTAAAAACTTATTTAAGAATTCTAAACAGGGAGATAAATTAATTTTAGAAATTTTAGAAAAGATGGGTTCTAAGATTACTATTGATAATGATTCTGTTACATTGATTTCTGATGGAAATCTTAATGGTATTGAAATTGATTTACATAATGCTCCTGATCTTCTTCCAACTGTTTCTGCATTGAGTGCTTTAGCTAATGGTAATACATTAATTACTGGTGTTAAACATGCTCGTTATAAAGAAACAGACAGAATAGCTAAGTGTGCAGAGGAACTCTCTAAATTAGGTTGTAATATTAAAGAAAATGAAGATGGTATGGAAATTATTAGTGGGGTCAATTTAGAAAAATCAATTTCAAATAAGGTTACATCGCATAATGATCATAGATTAGCTATGGCTTTTAGCTTAATAGGACTTAAACATGAAGTATTCATTGAAAAAGGAGAGGTATTTAATGTTTCTTTCCCTAATTACATAGAATCAATGGCTGAAATTGGAATAGAAATAGGTTTATTCGAAAATGGATGTATTTAATTTTAAAATAGTTAAGTAAATAGTTGGGTGATTATATTTCTAAATCTAAAAATAATAATAATTTGTCTTTTAAAGTAGAAAAAATAATGAAAGAGCTTAATAATTTATATACTCTTCGCGTTTTTGAAGATAGGGATCCATATAGGGTTTTAATCAGAACAATCCTTTCTCAAAGAACAAAAGATGCAAATACTGATAAAGCTACAAATCAACTTTTTTCTAAATATAAAGATATTCATGAAGTTGCTGATGCTCCAATAGAAGATATTGAAAAGCTTGTTAAGAGTGCAGGTTTTTTTAGAGTTAAAGCTAATAGAATAAAAGAAGTTTCACATATTATATTAGATTATTATGGTGGAATAGTTCCAAATAATATGAAAGAACTTCTTGAACTTCCAGGAGTTGGTAGAAAAACAGCTAATTGTGTACTTGTTTTTGCATTTCAAGAACCAGCTATTCCTGTAGATACTCATGTTCATAGAATACCTAATAGATGGGGAATTGTTAATACTAAAACTCCTGAAAAGACAGAAGAAGAATTAATGAAAATTGTTCCAAAAAACCTTTGGATTGACATGAATGATTTAATTGTTCAATTTGGTCAGACAATTTGTAGGCCTCTTAATCCATTGTGTGAAGAATGTCCTATTGCTGATTTATGTGATTATTATAATACTAATTTTCTGTAAAAAAGCCATATTGGGTGAATGTTTATAGTATAATATTTTATAATTCTATATAATTCTATAACTTTGTTAACCTATTTTAGCAAATATTCATATAAAATATGATTTATGGATATGAAAAAATTTTAAAGATTTGTTTGAATTTTATATTAACTTTAATAAGCTTAAAACCCTGATTCATGAGCTTGAAAATAGTTTAAAAAAGCTAATTTTAAAAAAGTTATTCAACTACAATTTATTTAATGTTTATATAAAAGATATTCACTTAGAAAAATTTGTTCAATTTAAATATAAACTGACTTATTTACTTATTCTTTTTTTCTAAATCTAACATAAAAATTATGGAAAACTTAAAAAATATGTTAAATAAAACTTTTATTCTAGATATTAAACTTTTAATAAAGGAAATTTTTAAATTATCCTATGAATTAGTGGACAAAAGTTCATTCATAAAAAAGTTATATTCAAGTATATTGCCAAATAATTGGTATTAAACTATAATCTCATAGAAATCTTTATATATTATTATTATCAATAATATTTATTAGTTTATTTACAAAGTGAATGTTCACTGATAAAATTATTCGATATATAATAATATATCATAATCTTATTAATTTCTTATATTTTGTAGGTTTTATATTTTAGATCTTAAATTAAAAACATTTGAGGCTAATATTTAATAAACTATTATACTGTTATAATATTAAAATAAGCTAAACAAAACAAGCTGAATAAAATAAGCTAAACAAAATAAGCTAGAACATTAATAAATTAGATAATTGGTGAAATTATGAACATTGAAAAAAAAATTAAAGATGATAAATTACTGGTTAAAATTGAGGGTAGATTAGATATAAACTCTTCTGCTGAATTAGAAGAAGAGTTAAAGAAAGATATTCCAGGAACTAAAGAATTAATTTTTAATTTTAAAGATTTAATCTATATATCAAGTTCAGGACTTCGTGTTATTCTTTCAACGCAAAAAATCATGGATAAACAAGGTTCTATGGTTATTGAAAATGTTAATGATTTAGTAATGGAAATTTTTGAAGCTACAGGGTTTTCCAAGATTTTAACAATCAAATGACCATAATTGAATTTGATTAAATAGAGATTAAAAGTAATTGGGGTGAAAAAATGGATGTTTCAAAATTAACTCCCACAGGACAAAAAAACTTAAATGATATTTCTGAAGGAAAACCTATTAATAAAAACCTTTTAAAAATGACTAAAAATACAAATAGGAGATAAAAACAATAGCTCTGAAATGCTATGAGTATAACTATGGTAAGAAAAATCGTTAAAAATATGGAATACCTGAATACAACTGGATTAAATAATTTGACTATAACACTATAATTATTAACACTATAATTATAGTTTATTTTTATTTACAAATAATAGTATAGATATTGTATAGTTGGTAATTAATGTAAAAGGTGATAATAAGTGTCAAAAGAGGGTAGTCATTATGGATAAACTTATTGTTCATGCAGAAACCGAGGAATTAGATAAAGTATTGAATTTTATTAGTAATCAGTTGAAAACATATAATTTTTCAAAAAAGTTTGAAATACAATTAGAACTTGCTACAGAGGAAATATTTGTTAATATATCTAATTATGCCTATAAAAAAGACTCTAAAAATAATGAAGTTGCTATATATTCGTTTTTTAATGAAGATAACTCAACATTAACTGTTAAATTTGTTGATAATGGAATTCCTTTCAATCCTCTTGAAGAAAAAATTCCAAATACAACTTTAGATTCTGAAACGCGAGAAATTGGTGGGCTGGGGATATTTCTTGCAAGAAGAAATGTTGATGAGATTAATTATCAATATAAAAAGGGAAATAACGTTTTAACATTTAAAAAACTATTAAAATGAATTAAGAACTAACCTTTTAATTATTATATAAAATTTAGAAAGTAAAGAATCGAATTTCATTTATTAATATGTTATTATTAAAATAAATAAAATATGTTACTATTAATCTACTAATTATTTAATTTAAGGTTTAAAGGGATTGAACTTAAATGAATATAGAATCTAGGCTAAATTATGATAGTTATAGTTCGAAACTAATTATATTGATAGTTTGTTCAATTATTTTCATTATAGTAGCCATTCCTTTTCGTTATTTTTTCCCAGTTTTAAATATATCTCAATTAAGACCTTCAAGTGCTCTACCTCCTGCTTTTGGAATGATGTTTGGATTCTGGGGTGCATTAGGAGCAGCTCTTGGAGATTTAGTTTCTGATATAATTATTGGATATCCTTTAGTTATAGTGATCTTTGGTTTTATTGCTAATTTTTTGTTTGGATATATTTCTTATAAATTATGGTATAGTTTTAATATAGGAGATAAACTTACTAAACCTAGGTTAGATACATTAAATAATCTTTTAAAATTTATTATTGTGATTACAATAACATCTTTAATAATGACTGCATTATTATCTTTTTTATTAGAATCTGTAGGAATTTTAAGTTTTGTTTCTTTACAAACTTTAATATTTTTATTAGCTAACTTTGATTTTTCCATGATTTTGGGGATTCTGATTATTTCAATTGCTAATATCTATGGAATTAAAATGTATTCTCCAAAACAAAAAAAAGCATTTATTAATCCTAAAGTATTCGATTTTTCATTAGGACTAGCTACTTTAATAGGATTATCTTATTTTTTATATTCAATATTTAATGGATCTGGTGTATATGGCATATATATAGGGATTATATTTTATGTTCTTATTTTCATTTACATTTTTAAACCATTTAATAAAAAAATTATCACTGAAAACAAGGAAATAACTTTAACAGAAAAGTTCATATTAGTATTTATACTAACTGGCACGATAATTTCTATTTTAACAGGAATTGAAGGGTTTTATTCTATTCAAATTACTCAAAATCAATTAATAAACTTTTGGAATCATTTTTATATGAATATGAGTTTCATTATTATCATATTTTATATTTCTTTCATTGGATTTTTATACTATATTGAAAAAAACATTACTAATCCTATTGAATCTATTTCTAGTTCTGTTAATGAATATACAAATAGTAAAAATAAGATTGAAGATTCTAATAATATAGTAAAAAAATTAAACAGTCTGCAAAATAAACAAATTGAAATTGAAATTTTGGCAGAATCATTTGAACAAATGATTAAAGATTTAAAATTATATATTTTGGATTTAAAAAATATTACTGCAGAAAAAGAAAGAATTAATACAGAATTGAATATTGCAACTAATATTCAAAAATCCATACTTCCAAAAGAATTTTTAACATCTCAAGGAAATGGAAAATTTGATATTTCTGCAACTTCATATCCTGCAAAAGAAGTTGGAGGAGATTTCTATGATTTTTTCTTCATTGATGATGATCATGTAGCTATTGTTATAGGGGATGTTTCAGGTAAAGGTATTCCTGCAGCACTATTTATGATGTTAGCTAAGACTCTTATAAAGAAAGAAGCATTATATGAATCAAATCCTAAGAATATATTTAAAAATGTTAATAATCAACTTGCAAGAGATAACTCTGAAAACATGTTTGTAACTGCTTGGATGGGTATTTTAGAGATAAAAACTGCTATGCTCACTTATGTAAATGCAGGACATAATCCTCCTTTACTGAAAACTTCTTCAAGATATAAACCACTTAAATCCAAACCAAACTTTGTTTTAGGGCCAATAGATGATATTGATTATATTCAAAATGAAATAAAGCTGGAAAAAGGAGCTAGAATATTTTTATATACTGATGGTATAACAGAAGCTATTAATAGTAAAAAAGAATTTTTTGGAGAAAAAAATTTAATAAATATATTGAATAACTCAGATTTACCTATACGTGATTTATTAGTGAAGATAAAAGAAGAATGTGATGAATTTTCTAAAAATCTTGAGCAATTTGATGATATAACTATGCTGATTTTAGAATATAAAATTTGAATTTAAAATATTATTTAATAAATCAATGTTTTCTTTTTTTGAATTTCTTATCCTTAATTAAAAAATTGATTAAACCAAAGAAATTATCTATTATTGATTCAATTTTTCTAAATGTTTGCTTATTAACATAGAATTTAATATTATATATAAAAACAATAAGAAATAGTTAAAAATAGTTTGTTATGAAAAAATAGTTATATTTCATCCATATTTGCAATTTCTTCTGCAAAACTACCCAATACTTCTTTTAATAAACCTTCTACAAATTTTATAGAACCTGCGACTTCATGTCCACCACCATCTATTCCAGCCTCTGGTATTCTTTCTTGAAGCTTCCATATGATTTCATTTAAGTTAAAACCAAATTTTTTATGTATAACTTCTGTTGCTCTAACCACTCCAAAATCAGGTCCATAACAGAGTGTTATTATTGGTGTTTCCTCTCCAAGATCTTTCACATATTTATCATGAACAAATCCACAAGTTTTTCCTGGAGCAGGAAATGTAAATTTATGAGCATACTTTTCAACATCAAGAACATTGAAATATATTCCATTAGGAAGTTTTTCTTCTTTTACATTTGGAAGTGTAGCTTTTAATTGTGTAGCTATTCTTTTATTATACTCTTTATACAATGCATTAACAAGTTTTTCATGTTTATCAATATTATCAACTGCAAGTATTGTATCCATGATTCCTCTACCATTCATGAATCTTAAAAAATATGCTTCAAAATCAACACAAGCAGCTATCTTATCAAGGTCTTCTCTACTAAAACCTTTTTCTTTAGCTAATTCTATATATTGCTCTGCTTCATCTGATTCTGCATGGTCACCAAGTGCAGCTACTCCTGGAAGGTGACTTATAAGCTCTTTTATTTCAGGATTAATTATATTAGCTACTTCAACAGCTAATGCTCCTGCAGTAATCTGTGAATCTCCTCCAACAAGATATGGGTTAACATGAGTATCTACAAACTCATCTACTTCTACTTTCCCATCCTTTACTTCACCGGGGAAGTGATGATCGATTACAACAATCTCAATATCATATATTTTAGCTTTCATAAGTGCGAGAACATCTTCTTCTGTTGAACCATTATCTAAAAGCACAATAAGGGGTAATTTTTGCCCATGTCTTTCCAAATCTTCAAGAGCAAAAGAAAGGTCTTTTATAACATCTTCAAGCTCATAAAATGGGGCTTTACTTGGTGATCTTCTGAAATAATGCCATTCTGCATCAGTACTTGGGCTTATTTCTCTAAGTAAGGGAATAACTGCTTTTTCCATAGCTACTCCTGCAGATATTCCATCTGCATCTGCATGATGTCTGAGTAAAACAGTTCTACCATCCATTATAGCCTTTCGTATTGTTTTTGCAGCTTCTCTCATTTTTGGTTGTAATTTATCTAATATTGGACTTTTAATTAGTGTTGGTACATTTTCAGGCTCTGCTTTTTCATCGAGTGCTTTTTCAATTATTTGACGGATTTTATCTTCTTTTTCACCTTCTAATTTTTCTATTATTTCAGATTCGATTTGAATTTTACCACTATGTTGATTCACTTCCCCCATTACTTCAACAATGTCTCCAGTTTCAATGTGTGGATAAACTCTAACACCTGCTTCATCAAATGCTGCTGCCCATGTAATAGCTGTTTCATCAGTAATTGTGAAAATTGTTGGTCCTGAAGTTTGTTGTATTTGTATAATTTCTCCTTCTATTCTAACAACTTTTCCTATATCTTTGTTAGTAAGAGATCCTATTTGGCTTCTGGAGATATTCTTTTTAACTTTCTCTATTTCTATATCTCCAATTATATTAGCTGGTCCCATATCTACTTCTCTTTTGTGAGACTTAATTTCAGTTATTTTTACAAATATTTCATCTCCAACTGAATAATTTGGGTTTCCAGTTCTCATCAAACCCCAAACTTGATTGTTTAAGCTAACAAATACTCCATACTTTTCTACTCTTGTAATCTTTCCTTTATAGATTAAGCCTATTTCTAAATCTTCCATCTCACAAAGAGGATCTAATACAAATACTTTTGTTGGCTTTTTTCTAAGTTCTTCTTCTAGCTTCATTTTCTCTAATTCCTCTTTTTCCTTTATTTGTCTCTCTTTTTCTAATTTGATTTTACATTCTGTGCAATAATCAGTGTTTTCTGGAACTATTTTATTACAAGATTTACAAACATTGATTTCTCCTATTCCTTCGCAAGTCTGACATTTTTCATTAATATCAATTACTCCTTTTCCTTTGCAAACTTCACAGGGCACATCTTCTTCTATTTCTAAATCAAATTTGGCTTTAGCATTATTATTTACACCTTTAAAATGGTTTTTAGTTTCAAAACTATCTTGAAAACCTGTTCCATCACAGGAATCACATACTTTTTGATCAACTTTTGAAGATCCTGTTCCTTTACAGTTAGGGCATTTTTTTCTCATTCTTTACCTCTATAATGATAAAATTGTTGATAATTTTTAGCATATCTTTTAATAGATCTATTATTATTTAATATATCCATTATAATTGATTTCTTCATTGAATTATATTATTTTTTATATTATTTTTGTTATTTAATTACTTCTTTTTATTGAATTATATTGTTATTTAATTTTTTAAATTTAAAAGTAAAACTAATTATTCTATTTATCATATTTAAAAAATTAATAAATTATAAAAATAATATAATCAATCAACATTAATAACATAAATTAATTAATATTCAATATTTAATACTTAATAAAATAAGTTTATGATTAAATTTATCTATTGATTAACTTCTTTAAATTTATCAGGGTTATTTTTAACAAGGTTATTTCTTTGATTTTGTATACTTATCCCTTGATTCATAAGTTTATTAGCTGTACTTACATAATTATTTGCAACTACTTTATTTCCTTTTTTAAAATTTTGTATAGCTAATTGGAGATTGGAGGTTGCATTTTCTTTTAAGTTTAATTCTTCTTCAATTAAATTAAGGTATTGTAAATATAGAGTATCATTAATATTTTCATCATATTTATTAATTTCTAACATCTTATTTTTCGCTTCAAGAAAGTTGTTACTTGATGTTTGTACTTTTTCTTCAGCTAAGTCATAATTATGTGAATTAAGGTAGGTTACAGCTTCATTATAATTCGCGTCTCCAATTTCAATATTCTGACTTAAACTTGGGATTATATTATTTATATTATCCATAGGGGTTTTAATACATCCACTAACAGATACAGTAGCTAACAATACTATAATTACAATAATAATCTTTTTATTCATCAATGTCTTTTATGTATATTATAAAATATAAATCTTATTAAATTGAGATAAAATTGATTATAATTTTTATGACCTTTATAATTTTTAATTATTTTTATTTAAAAATTTTTATCTTAATAATATCAATCTTAATATATATCAATATAATTATAAAATTGGATAGAAAAATTAGTATAACTATAGAATTGAATAGAAAATATTATTTAGTATAACTCAACAATATTCTAATCATGACAATTAATGATACAAATTATGATAAAATAAAAGATTATGCAGTTAAATATCGTCAAGCTGTAAATGAACTTTTAGAAAATGATGTTGCAAAGCTTAAAGATAAATCAATTAGTCCAGAATTAAATAAGTTTTGGGATGAATTTGAAGATAAGTTTAACAAGGTAAAATCAGGTAAAAAAGATAATCAAATTTTTAATCTTTATGTAGCATTAAATGATGGTCGATCTGTAGTAATAACTGAAATGGATACTATAGAGCCGTGGTTTGTTAAGATAATTGGTGTTAACTGTGAAAATGGCGAAAATACTTTAGAAATAATTAATTCTAGAAGCAAAGAACCTGAAATAGTTTTAGAATTAATAGATTTATAAGTTGATGAAAATTTTTAAAAAATTTTTTAATTTTATTATATTGATTTAATTTTTTATTTTTTTTCAATCTTTTCATTTACAACTAATGTTTTTATTTTTTAATTTTTTACTTTTTATTTTTTAACTTTTTATTTTTTATTTTTTTAAATTTTTCATATTATTGGAATAAATATTTAATAGAAAAATTTATAAATAAAGTACGAATATAATATAAATTACTATCGATATATAATATTATATTTTCTTTAAAGAATAGGAAAGTAATCGAATAATCTTGTATTAATTGAATAATCTTAATATTAATCAAAAAGGTGGAAAAATGATAGTAGTTGAAGAAAAATTAGGAAAGAATCATGAACGTTATGTTGAAAAAAATGAAAAAACTGTTGCAAAACATTTAGAATTTAGACAAAAAAATTCTCTCAAAAAAATAAACATTAGAGCTAGTAAAAATATGCAAGCTTTAAAAAAAGAAAATATGTAATATTGAATAATAGATTAAAATATAATAAATTTCTTTGAATACTAATGAGTTTTTTTTTTAAATATAATGAGTTTTTTTAAATATTTTTATCAATTATCAAATTAATTTTTATCATTTTTTATTAGATTTTTTTAAATATTTTACATATTTGTTACATCTTTTTCTTTAATTGTGGTTTTTTTGGCTTTTTATAACGATCCACCCTATCGATTATAATATAGTTTCATATTGAATCTTAGTTTAAACTTGTATGAACTAATTTTTATATATTTAATTATTTATTTTTTATTTTTTATTTTTTAAAGAAATTGTAGCTTTGAACATAAAAACGTTTTAATAAATAATATATTAATATATTTTATCGATATCGAACTAAAAGTAATATTTAATAAGGTGTTTTAACATATTATTATTTACATAATAAAATTGAATATTTAAAGAATAATCAATCTGAGTATTATAATTAATTATTAATAATACTCATTGTTTATGTCTTTATTGAGTAAATTACATGAAATCAAAGGTGATATGATGTCAAAAACTCTCGAAAATTTAACAAAAGCATTTATTGGAGAAAGTCAAGCTAGAAATAGATATACTTTTTATGCTAAACAAGCTGTAAAAGATGGTTATGAACAAATATCTGATATATTTCTTCAAACAGCAGAGAATGAAAGAGAACATGCTAAATGGCTTTTTAGATTAATCAATGAAATAAAAAAAGATGATGAAGATATTGTTGTTGAAGCTGAAGCTCCTACAGTTTTGGGTGATACTGTAGCTAATCTTAAAGCAGCTATTGCTGGTGAACATTATGAAAATAGTGAGATGTATCCAGAATTTGCAAAAGTAGCTAAAGAAGAAGGTTATGATGATATTTCTAAAAGATTAACTGCAATTGGAGAAGCAGAAATACATCATGAAACAAGATATAGAATGTTACTTAAGATTGTTGAAGATGGAACTACCCATAAAAAAGACAAACCAGTTACATGGATGTGTCGTAAATGTGGACGTATACATATTGCTGAAGAACCTCCTGAAAAATGTCCTGCATGTGATCATCCAGCTAAATACTTTGAAATAATCTGTGATGAATATTAATCATGGCTATATAAAATTTGATGCTGATGGTTTAATATTATTCATTAGAATAAATTCATTAATATAATTAATATTTAATTATTGGATATTATTCATTGTTAAAGGCTTAAATATTATTTTATATTTTTTATAATATTTTATATATTAATTGTATTAATAATATTTAGTATTGTATTAATAATATTTAATCCATATTTAATGATTTCAAATATTTGATGATTTTGTGTATTTAATGGTCTTAGATATTAATGATTTTAATGTAATATTAATAAAATCAGGTGATAAAATGACAAAACTTAATGAAATATACAGATGTAATGTCTGTGAAAACATAGTTGAAATAGTTAATGAGGGTATTGGTCAGTTAGTCTGCTGTGGAGAAGATATGGAATTATTAGAGGAAAGACAACTTGATGTTGGTCCTGAAAAACATATTCCTATAATCGAGAAAGATGGCGATAACATTATTGTAAAAATAGGTGAAGTTCCTCATCCAATGATTGAAGAGCATCATATATGCTTTGTTGAGTTGTTTGTTGGAGATAAAGTTTATCGTAAATTTTTAAATGCAGGAGATAAACCAGAAGCTATTTTTGAAGTTTGTGCAGACATTGATGATTTAAGAGCACGTGAATATTGTAATGTTCATGGATTATGGCATTCTTAATTTATTAGTTTTTAATTAATTTTTATCAATTTTTTAATTTTTTAATTTTAATAATGGCTTATAATTATTTTTAAATTTAACATAATTTTAATAGTATTTTTAACTATATTGTTTATTATTTTTTATTTTTACTATATTGTTGTTTATAATTTTTTTATTTATTTTAAAATTTATTATTTTAAAGTTTAATAATATAATAATTAAATAAATTAATATAATAATTATCATTATAATTATCATTATATAGCTTTATGAAATATCATTATAATAATTAGATAATTATTACTCATATAATTATTACCCATATAATTATTAGTCTTATAATTATTATTCCTATAAAAAGTAATAATGATAATAAAAAGAAAAAAGTTATAAGCAATATATTAAAGATATTATATAAATTAAAGATATTAATATAAAAACAATGAAATGCTAGTTTTTATTACTAAATATTTTCTAATTAAAGATTTTTACAATCAATTATCAATGTTTAAATGTATTAATGTTTAAAGGTGTATTTAATGAGTCTAATTATTGCTTATGTTGGGAAAAAAGGATGTGTGATGGCGAGTGATAAAAGAAGAATTGCATATTTTGGAGATAAGGAAAATCGTGAAAAACTAGAGGAAGAAATTTATTCTGGAGCTATTAAAAACGATGAAGATTTAAAAAAAAGATCTGATGAGTTAGATATTACTTTAAAAATTTCTGATGATGCAAATAAGATACGTTATATAGAAAATGTTATTGTAGGTGAGGTAAGCTCTAGAACAACTTTTGAAACTAGGCGTAAACGTATTTATGGAACTACTTATGGGTATCAAATCATTGAAATGTTAGGTTCAGATATAACTCACTCTGAAAAAGGGGAAAACGCAATAATATTGTTTGGAAATAAAATATCTAAGGCTATGGCTAATGATTTAATCAGTAAAAAGTGGAAATCAAGTTTTAGTCTGAAGTATATGGGTGAAATTTTTGAGAGTGTTTTAGAGGAGGTAGCTTCTAAAACTCCTTCTTTAGGTAAAAAATGTGATGTTATGATTGTTCACCCTGAACTTGATAAAAAAAGTTCTCAAAAATATCTAGATGAAACAATTAAAAGGGATGTTCAGTTATTAGGCAAATGGAGAGAAAAATTAAAAAATGATCTTCTTGAGCAAAATGAAACAGTTCAATTAGCTGCTAAAATTATAAATGAGGGAGATATTGGGCTTGTTTCAAATACTGATGGTCCTATTTTACAAGTAACTTTGAATAAAGATGTTAAAGCTTATGATACTAATTGGAAACAGCTTGCAAAACCTGGTGAAGTTGTTGTAATGATTTCTAATCAGGGAGATGTTGAAATAGGTGATGAAGTCGTTATTGAGAATGAAATTCTTTGTATTAAAAGAAATAAATCTAGTTTAAAGTGTGATATAATTCTCTGTGATATCTGATATTCTTTTATTTTTTTATACTGCATTCTTTTATTTTTTGTATTTTAGTTTTTCATATTATTCTATATTTTTTGTTTCTTTTATGTTGTTTTTATTTTTATTTTGTATTGATTTTATATGTCTTGAATAAATCTTAACAGTTTCTGATTAAGTATTTTCGCATTATATAATTTTTATTCTTTATTTATTTTTTATTATTGTCTTGATATTATTCTAAAATAATCATAGTAATATTTATACTTATGAAAGATAAATATTATAATGGATTATGATTTTGTTTTTTAATTAAATATAATCTATTCAATTAATAAGATATAATCTATAGTGATGTAATATAATAAAGATATAATCTATAGCTATATATCTAATAAATAATCTAATAAGGATATAATTAATAGAGATATAGTTTAATAAAGATATAATCTAAAATACGAGTATAAATATAATTTAATAGATTTTCATGGATTTGGTTTATGTAATTAATTATATAAGAAAGTCCTTTAATATAAATATTAGGTGGAATATGAAAATAACATTTTTAGGAACTGGTGGAGGTCGTTTTGCAACTATTACTCAGAAAAGAATGACTGGAGGTTTCAGAATCGATGATATTAATGGTAAAAATATCCATGTTGATCCTGGTCCTGGAGCATTAGTTAGGTCATTCCAATTTGGACTATCCCCGGCTACTTTAGATGGAATTTTTATATCACATGCACATACTGACCATTATACTGATGCTGAAGTCCTTATTGAAGCAATGACTAGGGGTATGACCAAACAAAAGGGAATTATAATGGGAAGTCGTAGTGTTTTTGAAGGATATAAACAGTGGGGTCCTTCAATATCCAAATATCATACTGGAAAGTCAGAAAAATTAGTTTTGGGTCCCAATAAATCGAAAAACTTTTGGAATTTAAAGGTAAAAGGAACTAAAACAATTCATGGAGACCCAACATGTGTGGGATTTCAGATTAAGTCAGAGAATTTCAATATATCTTATACATCAGATACTAAATATTTTGAAAAACTTCATCAATATCATAAAGATGCAGATATTTTAATAGCTAGTGTTATCAGGCCAGGTAATCAATCTATTAAAGGACATATGTGTACAAGAAATTTTAAAGATTTAATAAATGAGGTTAATCCAAAATTAGCTATAATGACTCATTTTGGCTTTAAAATGTTAAATGAAAACCCTGAAAAAGAAGCTGAATTTTTAACAAGTGAAACTGGTGTTAAAACTTTAGCTGCATTTGATGGTTTAGTCTTAAATTTTGAAAAAAATAATTTAAAAAACTTTAAAATAGAACAAGCTAATGATAATTGTAAGATAGATAATGCTGATATGTCTTTAGACTTCTTTTAATTTGAACATTATTCATTTTTATCATTTTCATAGTTTTATAATTTTCATCATTTTCATTTTCTTTTGAAATTATCATCAATGTGAGTTTCCTTTTTTTGTAATGATAATTTTTTGCATGAATAATTCAATATATTAATGAATTATTATCTGTATTATTGATTTATAAAGCCTAAATTAAAATATTTTTCAGAAAGTTTTATATAATAAAAACAATATACTTGATATATCAATTATTTATATATCAACTATCTATAATGATATTATTTATTATATCTTTTCTATCGTCTATTAAATAATAAAAGTTTTATTTTTAGATATATAAAATAAAAATTTTATAAATAATAAATAGTGGTTTAAATGACCGATAAAAATCAATCTATTAATTATGAATCATCTGTAGTGTGGTTAATTCTTAAAGTAAATCATATTATTCGAAGAGAAGTGCAGATTAAGCTTAGTGAACATGATTTATTATGGGAACAATATATAACTTTAAGTAGAATTTATAGGTTTGAGGGACTAAATCAAAAAAAATTAGCTGATGAGTCTCTTAGAAATGGAGCTGCTATTACTAGAACATTAAATGTTCTTGAAAAGAAAGATTTGGTTAAACGAGAAAAATCTTCAAAAGATAAGAGAGAATTTTTAATTTATTTAACTGACAATGGTCGTAAATTATACAAAGAAACTGAAAAAATATATCTAGACAATACTAAAAAATTTGATAGTATTTTTTCTCAGGAAGAACTTGATCAATTAAGAAATTTGCTTAATAGATTTATATTGGAATTTTTTTAGTATTTAATTTTTATTTTATATTTTATCTTAACTTTTAAATAGTAGCTTAGCTTCTAAATTTTATTTTAGCTTTTAGATAGTAGCTTAGCTTTTAAATAGTATATTAACAATAGCTTAGCTTTTCAATATTTTGATTTTGATATTTAAATTTTATTTTTAGCATTTACAAATTAAAATTTCAATAGGAGGTTAAAAAAATTTCATCCAATTCTAATATTAGTTTTAAAGATAATTTTAAACAACCAAAAGTTGTTTGGGCTGTATTTTTTGCAGCTATAACTTCTTTCATGGGTTTAGGACTTGTAGATCCAATTTTACCAGTAATTTCACAACAATTAGGGGCTTCACAAACTGAAGTTGCTATGCTTTTTACAACTTATAGTGCTATAATGGCAGTTGCCATGTTAGTAACTGATGTTGTTTCTTCTAAATTAGGTATTAAAAGAACATTGATTATAGGTGTTCTGTTAATAGCTATATTTTCAGTTTTATCAGGACTTTCTAATAATGTATGGACTATAATATTTTTAAGAATGGGATGGGGACTTGGTAATGCTCTTTTTGTAGCTGTAGCATTAACAGCAATAATAAAGTTTTCAGGTAATGATACTCATAGCTCTATTATATTATATGAAACAGCTATTGGGCTAGGTTTTTCAACTGGACCTCTCCTTGGTGGACTTTTAGGAGGTATATCTTGGAGATATCCATTTTTTGGTGTAGGTTTATTAATGTTAGCTGGTTTTATTTTATTATTAGTACTACTTCCAAAATCGGATAAAATAGAAAATAGTTATGAAAAAGAAAAATTCAAATTAAATGATAATTTCAAAGAAAATGAAAATGATAAAAATTTAAAAGAGAAGTTTCCTAATAAAAATAAATCTCTTCTCGATCCTTTTCGTTTAATGAGGAAAAGAAATATTAGTGTTCTTGGTATTTTTGGATTTTTGTATAATTTCGGATTTTTTACTTTGTTTGCTTATTCCCCATTCGTTCTTGGATTAAGTGCACAAGGTATTGGTTTTGTCTTTTTAGGATGGGGTATATTAGTGGCTACTTCATCAATATTCATGGCACCTAAACTTAGAGATCGATATGGGACTTATAATTCTATTTATTATGTTTTATCATTATTAGTGGCTGTTCTTTTGATAATGGGAATTTTTACTTCAAATCAAATCGTTCTTATAGTTTCTATAATATTTTCAGGTATTTTAATTGGAAATAATAATACATTACTTACAACTGCTATGATGGATATTGGAAGTAAAGATCGATCAACAACATCTGCAGCATATAATTTTATAAGATTTATAGGTTCAGCCATAGCTCCACTTCTTGCCACTGCTTTAGGTGAGAATATCGCTCCTAATTTACCATTCGTCCTAGGGGGGATATTTGTGTTAGTAGCTATTATATTTTTATTCTTAAATAGAAAATATTTACCTGATGTTGATGGTGTTGAAGATAGAGGTGGAAATTCATTAATAGTGAAAGATTTTATGATTCAAAATGTTATTAAAATAGGTCCTGAAACTAAAATTATTGATATATTGAAATTATTAGGTGCAAATAATGTTAGTGGACTTCCGGTTGTTGATAATAATGATAAAATTATTGATATTATAACAAGTGGAGATATTATAAGATATTTGGTTCCAAAAGAAGAGGCTCATGATCTTTTTTACAGTATTTATGTGGAAGAGGAAACACAGAAAGATGTTTTAAACAAGAGAGTCAATGATACTGTTATGGATGTATTAAAACCTAAGAAACTGTATACTTTATCAAAGGAGGATACTTTTGAAAAAGCTATGTTTATATTATCAAAACATCATTTTAAAGTTATTCCTGTAATAGATAATAAAAATAAAGTTGTAGGCATTGTAAGTCGAAGTGATATTAATAATAACTTAATCAAAATGAGTCTTGGGGATAGTTAAATATTTCTTTTTTATTCTTTTTATTTCTTATTTTTTTATTTTTATTCTTTTATTTTTATTCTTTTATTTTTTATTATTATATTATTTCATTTATTTATTCATTTAATCCTTTAATCTTTTCATTAATTTATTCTTTTATCTTTTAATCTTTTTATTTCTTTATTCTTTTATCTTTTATTCTTTTATCTTCTTTTTTTATTTTTTTGAATTCTCTTATTTTCTATTTTTTATTTTTTTATTTTTTGAGTTATAATTTAAGCTATATCATAGCTTTAATATAATTTAAATCTTGAAATACTTAAAAAATTAAATTTTAAATAATAGTAAAAACAAATATATAGGTATCTGTTCATAAGATTAGGAGGAATTTATATGAAAAGATTTACTCAGATGGAATATAAAGATCCTGATGAAATGTTGTTTGGACATGCGAAATTTCCAGTAAAAATTCGAGAAAATATGGAAATAGGTAATGGCTATGTGATTCCTGAGATAAATGTGGCTCCTGGTGAGGGTACTGAAGAATCTAAAGAAAAAATGGTTTCTGAATCTAGGAACATTGCTCATAGTGCTTCTGAAAGAGCAGTTAATATTGGTTTACCTGCATTTATTTTAGAACAAGAACACATATCTCAGCAAACTAATAATCCTGATTGGACTGCCGAGTGTACAAAAGTTCAAATAGAAATGCTTGAAAAATACTATGATGAATATGGTATTAAGACAGCTCTAAGAGCAACACCTGCAGATATTAGGGATGAAGAGAAAGACTCTGGTTTTTGGGATTCTGAACTTTTTAATAAGGTTATTGAATCTATTGAAGCTTGTGCTTCTAATGGTGCTTCAATTGTTTCTATAGAAACAACTGGTGGTAAATCAGTATCTGATTATGGTATTGCAAGAGGTGATCCTAAGGCTATTCTATTTGGAATTGGTGTTCTTGGTAGTATGGATATGGAATATATGTGGAATAAAATTGTTCCAATATGTAAAAAATATGATTGTATTCCTGGTGGAGATACAGATTGTTCTCAAGCTAATACTGCAATGTTTCTTGCAGGAGGATTGTTAGATAAAGATTGTTCTCATACACTAGCAGCTCTTGCAAGAGCTATGGGGGCTGCAAGAAGTTTAGTAGCTGTTGAATGTGGGGCAATGGGGCCATTGAAAGATTGTGGTTATGAAAACCCTATTGTTAAAGCTATTACTGGTGTTCCAATTTCTGCTGAAGGTAAAAATGCAGTTTGTGCTCATTCTGATTTAATGGGTAATTTAATGGCTGCTGTTACTGATGTATGGAGTAATGAATCAGTTTATCATCGGGAAGAAATGGGTGGTACAACTCCTGAAGTTTGGTTACAAGCAACAGGTTATGAAGCAGCATTAATGAATACTGCTATTGAAACTGATAATGGAAAAATTTTAAGAGATCTTTATACTCTTACAGATAAATATAGGGATCCTCAGGCATTAGTTCTTGCTTATGATAATGCTTATCGTATTGGTCAAGCTATAGTTGAGTATGGGAATGATCCTTATCTTAGATCTAGAGCTGCTGCTCTTGAAGCTGGTGCAATTATCAATGAAGCAGTCGATGCTAAAAAAATGTATTTAACTAGATTTGAGAGAGATTCTTTAGATAGTGCTCTTAAAACACTTGAAAAATTACCTACTGAATCAGATAAATTTATCAAAGATTGTATTAGAAGGTATTCAAGAAAGGTAGCTGATTTTGATCCTAAAAATTATGAGTTATAATGGAGCTAAGGAGGTTATAATATGAGCTATGAAGATTTAGAAAATAGAATTAATCAAAGGAATGTTTTTCTAAGATACAATGTGGAGTTAGAAGGACCTGCAATAAAGCCTGAAGAAGATGAGGATGTTGTAGATATTCTTCCAAATGATGAACCTTTCAAATCAATTGCTTTAACTATTCTTCATGAAAATAGGGATGATGCAATTAATATCGTTAAAAGATCATTGGATGAAGGAGTATCTCCTATTGATATCATTAATGAGGGCTTGATGAAAGGTATGGATGCTGTTAGCGTTCTTTATACAAAAGGAATCTATTTCTTGCCAGACCTTATGTTAGCTGGTGATGCAATGATGGAAAGTGTAAAAGAATGTGAGGCTGTTTTAGGACATAAAAGTGAAACTAAAGCTACTGTTGTTTCTTTTGTAGCTGAAGGGGATCCTCATGACATTGGTAAAAATCTTATATTGATGTTTTTAAGAGCTGGAGGCTATGAAGCTATTGATTTAGGTAGAGATGTTCCTTCGGCTGATATTGTAGAAGCTGTAAAAGAATATAATCCAATCTTCATCACTGGAACTGCTCTTATGACTACTACTATGACAGCATTTCCTAAAGTTGTTGAAGCTCTTCAAAAAGCTGGATTAGAAGTTCCAGCTATTGGATGTGGTGGTGGAGCAGTTAGAAAGGATTTTGTTGAGTCTTTCCCTATGAGTGTTTATGGTGTTGAAGCATATCACACTCCTAAACTAGCTGATGCTATTTTAAAGGATAAAAAAGATTGGAAAGATCTTAGAAAAGAATATGTGGATATTGTTGATGAATTTGTTCCTGAGTACTCTTAAATAGAGTACTATTATTATTTTTAAATTTTTTAATTATTAATTTATATTATTTTAGCTGTTAAATTGGTATTTATTAGTTACTGATCTAACTATTGATTATTTATTAAGTTAGATATTAGTTTAATATTACTTTAGCTAATACTTTAGATATTAGTTTAAATATTAATTTACTTATTTAATTATTAATTTAATTAGTATTTTAGTTATTAATTTAAATATTACTTTAATTAGTACTTTAGATATCAATTTAACTACTAAATTTGACTTTTAATTTTTTATAAATATACCTAGCTATTTTCTAAGCTTGGTTTTAAAGTAGGACAGTGTTTTAAAATGAATGATAGATATGCAATTGCTATAGACATTGGTACAAGTGGTATTAGAGCTCAAGTATTAGACATAGCCTCTTTAAAAGTAATTTCCACTGCAATTACTCTTAGACATCCTTTACCTGGTGCCAATGTTGTTGATCACCTTCATTTTGCTTTAAAGGTAGGAATAGAAACTGCCAATAATCTTCTTATTGAAGCTATAAATAAGGTAATAGCTGGTTTAAATATTGATACTCAGAATATTGAAAGAGTAGCTGTTTGTGGTAATCCAATACAACTCTCTTTATTTCATAATATTGAAATTAGGGATTTAGCTTATTGGGGAGAAAATGCTCTTGAAAGGCTGGATGTTAAGATTCCTTCAAGAAATGCCACTATAACCTCTCCAAAAGAAATTGGGCTAATTGTATCTGATGATGCATCTATATTCATACCTCCTGCCATAAGGCATGAAATTGGTGCTGATGCTCTTGCAATGCTTTATAAAACAGAAGTTTTAGATAAAGAAGGAATTTATTTAGTTTCTGATTTTGGAACTAATGCTGAAATAGCTTTGGTGATTGATGGTGAAGTTTTTGCTTGTTCTGCTGCTGCAGGACCTGCTATTGAGGGACAAATGATAAATAAAGGTCGACTTGCATCTCCAGGAGCTATTTGTGATTTGGAAGATATTGATTATAATTGGAAAAGTATTATTTTAGACAATGATCTTTTGATTAGTGATGGTGATGTTATTGATCCTTCTGATGGAAAAATTTCATCAAAATCTACTAATGATATTAAAGCTACAGGTATTACAGGAACTGGTGTTATAGCTGCTTTTAGTTTAGGTATTTCTAATGATTTAATTGTAGATTCTAAAATAAAAACTAAAGATCATAAGATTCATTTACAAGACGATATTTATTTAAATGAAGATGATATTATTAATATTGGTAAAGCATTAGGTGCATTTAGAGCAGCTCATTTGACTTTAGCTGAGAAAGCAGATATACTTTTAGAGGATATTGATGCTGTTTATATGGCTGGAGCTTCTGGATTTTATGTAGACCCATTAAAATCCTTAAATATAGGTCAGATACCTCCATCTTCCAGAGAAATTTTTCAAGTTGGAAACACTTCTCTTGATTTAGCTAAAGATATTGCTTTAAATCCTTCTCTTCTCGATGATTTACAAGAAATTGCAGATAAAATGCGTAGTAATCATATAATGCTTGCAACATCTAAAACTTTTGAGAAAATTTATTCTTTAGAACTTTCATTTTATGAAGAAGGTATGCCTTTTTGGATGTATAATCAATGGCTTGAAAAATATGGATTTCAAAGTATTCCTTCAAAAGAGCCTAATCCTATTGTTCATAAGATTTTTGAAAGAGATATTCCAGAATTAGGGGTTAATGGTCTGAATGTTATTAAAATTGGTTTAACTTTAGAAGCTCAGTTTGATGGATGTACAAGTTGCTTAACTTGTATTAAGAATTGTCCTGAAGATGCAATATCTTTAACTGGTGATGGTAAAATTTTATTGAGAACAGATAAATGTGCAGGTTTAGGATGTCAAAAATGTGTTTTAGGATGTCCTGAAAAAGTTTTTGATTATGGTAAATTTTTAAATATTTCTTGATTTTTAAATATTTATTAAAAATCTTTTTGCATTATTTTATTGATAGTATAAAGTGTTTTTACTTGTAGTATAATTATTTGTAGTATAGATTATAATATTGATTTTAATAATAACTTGTAATAATAACTTGTAATATTTAATTGTAATATCGTAATATTTGATTGTATTATCAGCATAATTAGCATTATGATTGTATAAATTATTAATATAATTAACAATAAAATATTATAATAATTATAATTTATTTAAAAATAATTTATTTAAAAACAATTCATTATAATGACCATAATTCATTATAATAATTATATTAAAAATTAGAACATTATAAAGGATTCAAGGTGAACTTCATGAATTTAAAAGAAAATCTTTTATCAGTACTTTCAGGAGAAAATGTTGATGTTGCACCAGTTATTAGTGTTACACAATTGGGAATTGTAGAAGCTATGGAAAAAACAGGAGCTATGTGGCCTGAAGCCCATAAAGACTCTGAAAAAATGGCTAAACTAGGAAGTTCTCTTTATGAACTTGCTGGACTTGAATGTGCAAGAATACCTTTTTGTCTTACTGTTGAAGCTGAGGCTATGGGTGCACAAGTAGATTTAGGTGGAAAAGATAAACCTCCTCAAGTTTTAAATACACCATTTTCTAATGCTGATGATATAGATATTCCAGATAATTTTTTAGAAAGTGGAAGAATTCCAACTGTATTAAAAGCAGTTGAAATTTTAAAAGAAAAATATGATGATCTTCCAATTGTTGTTGGAATTACTGGACCTTTTACATTAACAGGACATTTATTAGGCGTTGAAAATCTTGTTAGATATTTAAAAACTGATATTGACGAGGTTGAAGATGCAATTGAAAATTCCCTTGATGCTTGTATGGACTATGCAGAGGCTCTTTCTGATGTAGAAGTGGATGTTGTATGTGTAGCTGAACCAACTGCTTCTCCAGAGCTTATTGACCCTTTACAATTTAAATCTATTGTTAAACCAAGATTAGAAGATCTTGCAGGTTTTATAGATGAGAAAAAGGTTTTACATATTTGTGGATCTACTCAAGAAATAATTCATGATATGGCTTCTATTGGTTATGATGGAATTAGTGTTGAAGAGAAAGTTGATATTGTTAAAGCAAAAGAAGATATTGAATGTGGTATATCTTCTTTAAAATCTGGTGGAAAATGTTTACCTAATACTATTAATACTCCTTCAAAGATTATTGGAAACGTTTCTACAAGTCAAACATTGTTTACAGGTTCAATTGAGGATGTTAAAACAGAAACTAAAAAAGCTTTAGATGATGGAATAGCTATTTTAGCACCTAGCTGTGGATTAGCTCCTTTATCTCCAATAGCTAATATTAAGGCAATGGTTGAAGCAAGAAATGAATATTATGGTTTATAACCTATTAATATTTTTGTTTTAATTCAAATTCAACTATATTTTTATTTTTTTCAATTCTTATCAATTCTTTACTTAATATAATTCTTACTTATTATTATAATTCTTTAGTTATTTTATTAATTCTCTACTTTTTTGATTTTTGTTAGGTTTTGTAGTTAATTTTATTAAAATTATTTTTAAGAAAATTATTTTTTTAAAGAAAAGCTAACAATTATTGATGCAATTTTAGGATCTTCAGGTAAATTATACTTCTTTTTAAGATAAAAATCACTTTGTGCAGATGGACTTGAGGATATAACATTATCAATCATTTCAATGTTGTCTAATTCAGAAAATTCTACTGGAGGTAAAATGAAATATTGTTTTTTTGGATTAAAATCTTTACTTTCAAGATTTTCTTTATATATTACAAAATCATCACTTAAAAAATAAGCATCTTTATTATTTTTAAGTTCTTCCTTTTCTTTCTTTGAAAATATATCATGACCTAATATTCTACCATCTTCGGTTGTAAGAATTAATGTTGGATTTGTTGGGTTTCTAAAATGGCTATTTTTAAAAAGAACTAGAGAAAAATCTCTTCTAAAACACTCTTTTACTCCTTCATTAATAACAGGTATTAGTTCATTATCATGATTAGATTCAATATCTATTATTTCTTTTATATCTTCGTTCGATAATCTTTCTATTTTTAAAACTCCATCCATCAGTTCCATATTTTTTTTTATTTTTTCAATTACCATTCTTATTCCTTTGATTTTTTAAATCTATTTAACTTATTTTAAGTTTATTTAACTTATCTTAAGCTTAATTCATATTAAGCTTATTTAATTTATCTTAAGCTTATCTAATTTATTTTAATCTTATTTAATTTATTCTAATATAATGATTTCTTTTAATATATATCGTTTTCTTATTATTTTTTATTTTTATTTTTAGTATTATTTTTTATATCTTTTATCTTTTTTATTTTTACTATCATTTTTTCTGTTTATCTATATTTTGACTTAAATTAGAAGGATTTATAAAACCAGACCTTATCATTTGATCAGCTAAAACAATAGCTACAGCTGATTCACTAACAACTGTTACTCTTGGACATATACAAGGATCATGTCTTCCTTTGATCTCAATTTTTGTTTCTTCACAACTTTTTAAATCAACTGTATTTTGTAACATGGATATTGAGGGAGTTGGTTTAACAGCTACCCTTGTAATAATTGGCATTCCATTACTTATTCCGCCTAATATTCCTCCAGAAGTGTTGGTAGTAGTTCCAATATTGACATTATTAATATTATTATCACTATTATTATTTTCTTTTATATAATATTCATCATTTATTTGTGAAGCTGTAGAATTAGCTACATCGAATCCAAAACCAATTTCAACTCCTTTAACAGACCCAATTTCCATAAGTGCTTTAGCTAATTCTCCATCTAATTTTCCAAAGATAGGCTCTCCAAGACCTGCTGGAACATCAATAGCTATTGTTTCAACAATTCCTCCAATTGAATCTCCTTTATTTTTATATTCTAATATTAATTCTTCCATCTCTTTAGCTGCATTTGGATCGGCACAATGAACAGGGTTTTCATTTGCCTTTTCTTCAATTAAATTCATATTAACTGTTTTAGCTTTTATATCTCCAACTTGAATAACATGAGATATGACTTTAATTCCAAATTGTCTTAATAGTTTTTTAGCTATAGCCCCTCCTATTACATGTCCAATTGTGACTCTGCCACTTCCACGGCCTCCACCATTATAATCATAGTTTCCATATTTTTCAATCCAAGTGTAATCCCCATGACCTGGCCTAGGAGTATTTTTAATATAATTATAATCTCTTGAACGTTTATCTTCATTAAATACAACCCCTGTTATTGGTGTTCCATCAGTTTTTCCTTCAAATATTCCTGATAATATTTGAACTCTATCTTTTTCTTTTCTTGGACTTGTAATAGAACTTGTTCCAGGTCTTCTTCTATCAAGTTCTTTTTGTATGTCTTTTTCATTTAGTTCTAGATTAGCTGGACATCCATCAATAACTGCTCCAATTGCTTTTCCATGACTAGATCCAAAGCTTGTTATAGAAAATATCTTTCCAGTAGTGTTTGTCATAAAATTCCTCTATTTTGATATTTATATATTATAATATATTTAATAATATAACTACAATAGTTAATTCTAATATTAAATTTAGATAATATTAATCTTAGATAATGTTAATCGAATTATATATAATTTATTATAGATTTATTTTTATAGCTAATTAATTTAATTGTTGTAATTGTCTTTTTATTTGTCATGGCTATATTATTATATTATTTATACTATAACTAACTAATATTTAATTAATATTTAGCTTAATAATGTTTTTATAACTATATTTTATTATATAAAACTTAATATATATTTTTAATAATTAATATGTGGTGTTTATATGTCATTAAATTTTTATGGTGGAGTAAATGAAATTGGAGGGAATAAAATCCTTGTTGATAATAAAGATTCTTCCAATTCAGATGATAAAAATATTTCTTCGCTATTTTTAGACTTTGGTATGAGTTTTTCAAAAGCTGGAGATTATTTTTCAGAATTTTTACAACCAAGAAAACTTAATGGAATTATGGATTTTGTTGAATTGGGCCTGCTTCCTAAAATTAAGGGAATTTATAGAGAAGACTATTTAAAACATTGTGGCTTAGAATGTTCTAAAGAACCCTCTGTGGATGGTGTTTTATTATCTCATGCACACATGGATCATTGTGCTTATATCCATCATCTCCGTGAGGATATTCCGATTTTTATGAGAAAAGAATCTGAAATTATTCTATCAGTTTTAGAAGAAACTGGTAAATCTTCATTTGGAGAAATTATGAGTCTTAAAAAGAGTTTTCATTATGTTCCTAAAAAGAGAGGTGAAGGCTATAAAAAACTGACTGGTAAGGAAGCAAAGGTTGAAAGAAATATAGTAAGTATTGATCCTTACTCTCCTTTTGATATTAATGGTTTTAAGGTAACTTCTATTCCTGTTGATCATTCTCTTCCTGGTTCTTCTGCTTATTTTTTAGAGAGTGATGATGAAGCTATTGTTTATAGTGGAGATATTCGTTTTCATGGTAGAAATAAAAGTTTTAGTGATAAATTTGTTTCTAAATCTTATAAATTCAATCCGACTATAATGATTTGTGAAGGAACAAGAATTAACGAGAATAGTAAAGGTAATGAGGAAGATATTGAAACAAAAGCTGTTAATTTAATTAAAGATTATAATGGGTTAGTATTTGTTAATTATCCTATTAGAGATTTAGATAGACTTATCACTTTTTATAATGTTGCAAAAGATACTGATAGGATTTTAGCTATTAATTCTAAACAAGCTTATATGCTGAAGCTATTGGAAGATGAAAAGGGTATTGAAAACGATAAATATCCTAAATTAAGTGATTCTAACATTGTTGTTTATTTTCCTCGTAAAAAGCAAGGCTTAATCTCTGGTGAACATTATGTTTGTTATGATGGTGATTGGAAAACTTTAGATTCTTGTGATTTGGAGCTTAAAAGTGATTATGATATTTGGGAAAGAGAGTTTTTAGAAGGAGATAATGTAATTAATTATACAGATTTACAAGAAGAGCCTCAAAAATATATTTTTAGATGTGATTTCTTTGAACTTAATCAATTAATTGATATTAATCCAGAAAATGGTTTGTATATTCATTCAGCTACTGAACCTTTTAATGAAGAGATGGAAATTGATTTTAAGCGAGTTGAAAATTGGTTAAATCATTTTAATCTTCTTCCTATTCATCACATGCATGTTTCTGGTCATGGAAGCGGGAATGAGATATTAGCTATGATTCGTGAAATAAATCCTGAAAAACTATATCCTATTCATACTGAGAATATAGAATCTTTTGATATCTTAAAAGATGAGGGTATAGAGGTTATACATCCTAATCTTAGTTTTTAGGTTATTTTAGCTATTAGCTAATTTAACCAACTTAACCAACTTAACTAACTTAACTAACTTAAGTAACTTAAGTAAATTAAGTAGCTTAACTAGCTTACATAGATTAATCTAACTTACCTAATTTTACTAACTAATTTTAATAACTTAAATAATTTAACTAAGCTTAACAAATTTACTAATATCTATTTTACTAATATCTATATTATTCAAATAATTATTAAACATTGATAAAATCAGTAGGATCATCCTTTTGGGTGAAAGCTATAATATTGAGAGAATTTGAAAAAAAACTACAATTTTCAGATAAAATCTTCTTAACAGATTTAAGTGCAATTGATTTATTGTTGTGATCATTACTAAGATGGCATAATATAATACTATGTGTATTTTCATCTATACAATTAGATAAAACACTCCCACAGTCTTCATTAGATAAATGACCAACTTTACTAAGGATTCTTTGTTTATTAAATTCTGGTCGATTTCCATTTAAAAGTAAATCTACATTGTGATTACTTTCAATTAAATAAACATCTGCACATTTAATTATTGATAAAGTTTTAGAATCTACATGACCAATATCTGTTAAACATACCAATTTTTTATCTTCATGTTCAATCATGTAAAATTGAGAGTTAATAGAGTCATGACTGGTAGAAAATGCAGTAATCTTTAAATCACCTAAAATAATACTTTCATCAGATTCTATAAAATTCAATGAATCTGGATTTATAATGCCTGTTGTTTTTTTAAATTTATCACAGTTTAAAGTATCCTTATTTCCATAGATTAACGTGTCATAACAACGATTAATGACTCCAATACCTCTAATATGATCTACATGCTCATGAGAAATAAAAATAGATTTAATATCTCTTAAATCCTTACCAATTCTATTTAAAAGAATTTCAGTTCGTTTTTTACTTAAACCTGCATCTATTAATATTGAAGTTTCATCACTTTCAATGTAAATGATATTTCCACTAGACCCACTTGCCAAAACAGATAATTTTAAGCTCAAATTGACTCATCCTTTGATTAAATGCATATTTTAGAAATAAATATTTTAGAAAAAATACTATAAAATAGAATATTTTAAAGTTTAAATTAAGTAATAGCTATTTGTTAAATAACTATTATTTTTATTATTAATTCTTATTTTTTGTTATATGTATAAATATTTATGGATTTTTAATTAAATACAATATTAATATTTTCTGTATTTTTATAAGTTTAAAATGAAGTTTTTATTACTTAATAAGATATAGTTAATAATATATAATAATATCTTAATAATAAGTAATAATATTTTTGTTAGAAATTTTCTAAGGGTTTGTTTTATGGATATGAAAGAAAAGGTTAGTGTTCAGGATACAGAGGTAGTTTTGATGTCTAAAGGTGTGTGAAGAGTTTTTTTTCACTAACTGGTATTGCTAAATAAAGGAATGAGAGGAATCCATTTGAGATAATTAGTCTTTGGCTTAGGACTTATAGTACAATAGAATATTTGGGGTTATGGGAAAAATTAAATAATCTAAATAATAATTATCTAATCATATTAATTATTTTGTCTTATATTATTTATTGTCAGACAAATAATTTTTTATGGTAAAATCTATATCTAAGATTAAACAATATTATATTGTAAAAATATATTGGTGATAATATGATTACAACTAAATTATATAATAGATATCAAACTGTAATCCCATCTGAAATTAGAAAAAAAATTTCTGTTGATCCAGATTCAATTGTTGAATGGACCATTAATGAAAAAGGAAAAGTAGAATTAGAATTTCGAAAAAGATTAACAGAAAAAGACATTATTGGATTAATAAAACAAGAATTACCTTATAATTCTGTTGAAATAAAAAAAAGGTCTGGTAGAGGTTTAGATTGGGAATAGGAAGTTATATTATGATTTTTGTAGATTCTTGTTTAATAATTGCCCTGGTGGTGGAAAAAGACCAATGGCATAATCAATCATTACTATTAGTGGAGGATCTTGAAAAGGAAGAAAAGGTTATCACAGAAGCAATGATTTTAGAATCATTAAATATGATTGGGAAATGTAAAGGTGGAAAAGTTGGAAGAACCATTTTCCAATATATAGAAGACAATTACCGTATTTATAAAACTCCAGATTTTCTAAATAGAGCAATGAAAGAATTTATTAAATATGATGGAATTTTATCATTAGCAGACTGCACAGCAATAATTGCAATGAAAGATTTAGGAATATGTGAAATATACAGCTTTGATGACCATTTTGACAAAGTAGATGGAATATTAAGGGTAAATTAATTTTTCATCTTTCTGTTAATGCATGATTTTATGGAAGAAAACATGAAAAGAGAAAATAATTGATAGTATTTTAAATTTTTATCTCATAAAATTTGAAAAAATTAATGTATGTATTTTTGTTACTGAAATAAATCGTGAAAATTTTAAAAATGAGCAAATTGAAGTGTATTCTTACTATTTAATAACTTATATTTATCATTATAATAATATTATTATTATAATAATATAATTAATAAGATGAATACTACTAATAATATTAATAATAGAAATAGGTACAATGATTAACAGTAAATATAAAAATAATTTGAATTTAATATTTGATAAACTGCTCAAAACTTATTCTTATCAAGGTTGGTGGCCATTTATTGGCTATGATGGAGTAAATCCTACTAAAACAGGAGCTATATCTGGTTATCATCCTAAAGATTATGATTTTCCGAAAGATACTAATCAAAAGTTTGAGATAGTTATTGGCTCAATTCTTACTCAAAATACTACATGGCCTTCAGTAGAACAGGCATTAAATAATTTAAACAAACTAGTTGATTTTGATCCTCTTTCTATTTTAGAATTTGCAAATAATAATGAAGAACCATTTAAAAATGCAATAAGATGTGCTGGATTTGTTAATCAAAAGACAGAATATCTTAAAAATATAGCTAATTTTTATATTGATTTAAAAGAGGATTTAGATAAGGAAGATGAAATTCCTTCAAGAAAAGATCTTTTAAATGTTAAAGGTATTGGAAATGAAACTGCCGATTCAATACTCCTTTTTGCTCATAAACAGAAAGAATTTAAAGTTGATGCTTATACAAAAAGAATTTTTACTTATTTAGGATATATTAAAGAAAATGATAGTTATATGTCAATCAAGAACTTTTTTGAAACTAATTTTTCAGGGGATGTTAATATGTTTCAAGAATATCATGCTTTGATTGTTGAACATGCTAAAAGATATTATTCAAAAAAGCCTTATGGTGTAAATGATAAAATACTTAATGAATTTAAAATATAATGTTTATTGTTAACGATATAAATAAATTTACTAATATTAAATAAATTTACTTAATTTTATTAACATTTATTAACATAATATTATTTATTAATATTATTCATTAATATATTTATTAAAATAATATAATTTTATTAATATTCTAATATTATATTATAATATTATAATACTAATATTAAATGCGAACACAATAATTTAATGTTTATTTTTATTTAAAGGTGAAATAAAATGAATTTTCCAATTACAAGAATGAGAAGGCTTCGAAAATCTCCTGAGATTCGAGATATTTTTAGAGAAACAAAGCTTAATAAAGAAGATTTGATCTATCCTATTTTTGTTAAAGAAGGGCTTGAAAATGGCAAAAAAGAACCTATCTCTACAATGCCTGATGAATTTAGATACTCTATTGATGATGCAGTTGAATTTGGAAAATCATTGGAAAAAAAAGGATTAAAATCAATAATAATATTTGGAATGCCTTTAGAAGAAACAAAAGATGAAATTGGATCTCCTGCATTTTCAGATGATGGAATTGTTCAAAAAGCTATTAGAAAATTTAAAGAGGAAACTAATCTTATTGTTATTAGTGATGTTTGTTTATGTCAGTATACTTCTCATGGACATTGTGGTATTTTAAGTGAATTTGTTGATGAAGGTTTTGATGGAGTTAGTAATGATATTGCTGACAATACTTCTGATTCTTTTGAAATTTTAAATGATGAAACTTTAGATTATTTAGCTGAAGTAGCTTTATCACATGCTGAAGCTGGAGCAGACATTGTGGCTCCTTCTGATATGATGGATGGTCGTGTAATGGCTATAAGGGATATTCTTGATAAAAATGGTCATGAAAATACTCTTATCATGTCATATTCTGCTAAATATGCTTCTTCATTTTATGCTCCTTTTAGAGAAGCAGTGTGTTCTAGTCCAAGTTGTGGAGATAGGAAATCTTATCAAATGGATCCAGCTAATTCTAGAGAAGCTATTCGTGAAAGTGAACTTGATTTAATTGAAGGTGCTGATGTTTTAATGGTTAAACCTGCCTTAGCATATTTAGATATTATAAAATCTTTAAAAGAAGAGTTTGATCTTCCATTAGCTGCTTATAATGTAAGTGGTGAGTATTCTATGATTAAAGCAGGTATTGAAGCAGGTTATTTAACTGAAGGTGCTATTTTTGAAAGTTTACTTTCTATAAAGCGAGCTGGGGCTGATTTGATTTTAACTCATTTTGCTCCTTATGTTTTAGATAAATTATAATCTTTTTTTTTATGTGGATTTTTAATGATATAAGTGCTTTATAATATATAAAGTTTAATAACATAAGAGTTTAAAAATAGGGGTTCAATAAAATATTGGAGTTTAATAATATGGATAATAGTATTAATAATATTAATCCTGAGTTAATAGCTAAAATAGCTCAAATATCATCTGTTCTTGAAGTTAGTGGTTATCCAAAACCTGGTAATGTCCATAGAAATCGTGATTTTCATGATATGGTTTTTGAAGATTTTATTATCAGTGGAATTGTAATTGGAGATACTATTCGTGAAGCTGCATCTTTTGGAAGTGAGATTAATAATTCTATATCTTTTAAAGAGGCGAATATTGGAAAATATATTCTTAATGCTGTTAAAGAAACAGATAAATGGATAGCTAACAATACTAATTTAGGTATTATAATGTTACTTACTCCAATTGCTATTTCTGCATCTATTAGTAATACTATTGATGAATTAAGAGAAAATATTCATAATATCATTATTAATTCTAGTGTTATTGATACTATTGCTCTTTATGAAGCTATTGGGATAGCTGATGCTGGTGGAATGGGTGATACTGATGAGTTTAGTGTTACAAGTGATGATGCTACAAAAGAGCTTATTGAAAATAATTTAAATATTTTCGATGTTTTAAATATTTCTTCATCTTGGGATAGCTTAGCAAAAGAATTAACAAATAAAATGCCAGTTACTTTTGATATTGGTTATCCAATATTTTCAAAATTAAATAAAGAGTATTCAACTAATTTAGCTACTATAACTACGTTTTTAACAATTTTATCTGAAGTTCCGGATACTTTAATCTCAAGAAAGTATGGGGATGAAAAAGCATTAGAAGTATCTAATTTAGCTAGAGAAGTTTTAGATTCAATGGATATCGATGGGGACTTAAATACATTTAATAAAAAAATTAAAGATTTTGATGATTTTTTATTTGAAAATAAATTAAATCCAGGAACTACTGCTGATTTAACTGCTTCATCTATTATGGTTAGTCTTTTATCTGATTATTATTAGCTTTTTATTAGAAATTTTATTATCAAAATATATTATCAAAAGCTATTATTAAGATATTATATTATCAAAAAGTACTTTATTATCAAATATATTATTAAATGGTATTTTATTATCAGAAGGTTTTTTATGGCTGAAATTAATGAAAATTTACTTAAATTTGAAAAAAGTTTAGATGTTAAATATTCAACTTTAAAAAGTTTTGAATTTTCTTCTGGAGAAATTTTAGATAATCTTACTGTTGAGTATTTAACTATTGGAAATAAGATTATTAATGATAATGATGAGATCATTAATGCTATTGTATATTTTCATGGTTTAGGTGAAAATTGTCTTTCAATTAAACATATTCATGAAGTTATTGGTGAAGGAAAAGTTTTAGATACTAATAAATATTTCATAATATCTATTACAGCTTTAGGTTCTCCAAATTCATTTTCTCCTTCTATTTCTGGATTAGGAAGTAAATTTCCAAGATACAACATAAATGATATGATTAACTTTCAAAAAGAATTTTTAAACTCTGAATTTAATGTTAAACATGTTAAAGGGCTAATTGGAAATTCAATGGGAGGTTCTGAAGCTCTTATGTGGGGTACTTTGTATCCATCTTATATGGATTTTATTATATCTTTAGTTAATAGCTATAAAATTTCAGGAAACAATTATATTTTATTCTCTTTAATTAATCAGATAGTTAAAAGTGATTCTAATTATAATAATGGTGATTATAAAGAACCTCTAAAATCTGTTGGTATAGCTAATCAATTATTTTATCCTTTTGGGTTCTCAGCTGAATATTATAGGAATAATGATATTAATATGATAAATAAAGAGCTAAATAGTCTTAAAGATAATTTTAAAGGATATGATGGAAATGATATTATTTTAAGAGGTGATGCTACTTCTAATTATAATATTGAAAAAGACTTATCTAAGATAATAGCTAAAACATTGATTGTAGCTATTAATCAAGATCAACTATTTCCTCCGACTCTTGATGCAATTCCTATGTCTAAAATGATTAAAAACTCAAAATTAGTCATATATGATTCTATTTTTGGTCATCTTGGAGTTAATGAAATAATTAAGATAGAAAATGAGCTGAAAGATTTTTTAAATAAATTTTAATATTTTTAAATAAATCTTAATTTTTTGTGATATTTTTTTGTGATATCATTTATAATACTATTTTTATATTTTCATCAAATATTTTTTCATCAAATATTTTTATTACAATTAATATTTATACTAATAGAAACATAATTATTTATGTTATTTTATTAATACTCATTATATCAATAAATTAATATTACTATTATTATCATGATAATAATAATTATAATCACTACTATAATTATAATTAATTTTATTATTCCTTTTATATTTTTTTTAGGTGTTTAGATGTGTGAAGACATTACTAAGATTATTGATGAACTACATATATACGAAAAAAAGCTATTGAAATCTCTTAAAGAAAATGAGAATTATACTCCTGAAGAAATAGCTAAAATCAATTCTATGGATATTAAATCAGTTATGAGTGCAGCTGGTTCACTTGCTTCAAAAGATATTATTGAAGTGGAAAAATCTGTAACTGAATCTATTAAATTGACTGATGTTGGCAAAAAATACGCTGAAATTGGTCTCCCAGAAAGAAGGGTTTTAAATGTTTTAATAGATGAAAAAGAGTTATCTATGAAGGATTTAGCTACATCCACTAGTATTGAAAATTATGAGATAAAAATTGTTATTGGATGGCTAGTTCGTAAAAAATGGGCTAAAATTGATAAAGGTACAGTGAAATTAACTGATTTTGGTGCTGAATTTAAGGATAAAAAAGGCAATGATGAACTTTTATTGAAATACTTATTGAAGTCTATTGATTCAGTAGTCTCTATCTCTGATTTTGATGAAGATTTACTTGAAGGATTAAAACAACTAAATGATAGAAAAAATCTAATTGAAGTGGAAAAACAAACAGAACACATTTTTAAAATTCTTGAAAAAGGTTTAAAAATATTAAATAGAGGAATAACTATTCAAGAGGAAGCTACTCAATTAACATCAGAGCAAATTAAAACTGGGGAATGGAAAAACTTAAAATATCGTCCTTATGATATTAATGCTGAATATCCTGAAGTTTTCCCTGGTAAAGGTCATCCTCTTAGAATGATTATTGAAGAGATCCGTGAAATATTTTTAAATCTTGGTTTTTCTGAATCTAATGGATGTATTTTGGAATCTGCTTTTTGGAATTTTGATTCTTTATTCCAACCTCAAGATCATGCTGCTCGTGAGATGCAGGATACTTTCTATGTTAAAAACCCTATTAGCTGTAATCTTCCTGATGAGGTTTTAGTTGAATCTGTAGCTAAAACTCATGAAAATGGTGGAAATACTGGTTCTGAGGGATGGAATTATAATTGGAGTAAAGAAATTGCAGAACAGTCAGTTTTAAGGACTCACACTACTGGAATATCAACAAGGTTTTTAGAAGAAAATAAACCTCCATTAAAAATGTTTTCTGTTGGAAGGGTATTTAGGAGAGAAACAATTACTTATAAACATTTACCTGAGTTTCATCAAGTTGAAGGTATTGTTGCTGCAGATGGAATTAGCTATCAAAATCTTCTTGGAACTTTAAAAGAATTTTATAAAAAATTAGGTTTTGAAGTTAGATTTAGACCTGCTTATTTCCCTTACACATATTTGTCAACTGAATGTGAAGTTTATCTTGAAGAAAAAGAAAGTTGGATAGAACTTGGAGGTTCTGGAATGTTTAGACCAGAAGTTTTAGAACCCTTAGGTATTGATGTTCCTGTACTTGCATTTGGACTTGGAATTGAGAGATTAGCTATGATTCGATATGATATAAGTGATATTAGAATGCTTTATAAGAGTGATATCAAATGGTTAAGAGAAATTCCAGTTGATAATGGGATAAAATTAGATTAGGGAATAGAAGTAGATTAGGGATAGAATTAGATGAGGATGAAAATAGGTTAAATATAAAGATATGTTAAATAATTTTAAATAATATTTTAGAAATTATTTAATATTATTTAAAATTTTTATTTTATTAAAATTCTTATTTTCTTTAATAATATACTTATTTTATCTCTTATTTTGTCTGATTATTATAGAAAGTATTATTCATATTAATAAATAATATTCTCCATCTGATTTGTTTATTGGTTTTATTATGCCTTTGTTTTCAAGAGATAATATTATATGATACATTCTGAAGTTACTTAACTTTAGATCACCATATAACAAATTACCTTCTAAAATATATTTAGAGATTGTTCTATCTTGATCAGCTAACTTTTCTATGATTTCAAGAGATTTTTGTTCTTTAACATCTAAATCTGCTTTAATCACTTCTTGTCTAGAGTCTACTGCATTTATACTCTTATCAAAATCTGCTAGCTTTATTTTCTTTTCTTTATATTCTATAAGATTCTTATTATTTAATTCTTTTAAAATCTCTCTTAATTCATGTTCATATATTCCAAGTTCCATTTTTATTAGATTTTCAGGTATTCCATCATCATATTCTAAATGGAATATTTTTATTTGATTAAATACAATTTCCTCTTTTTTTGTTATTGTTATCATATATATTTTCCTTATTTATTTTCCTTGTATTTAAGTTCAAATTTCTTTTTAATCATCATTTTTTGGAATAAGTAAATTTGCAGCTACTAACCTACATATATCTGTTTTTGTAATAACTCCCACTGGTTTTTTAGCTTTTATTACAAGAAGTCCAGATACATCCGCTCTTAACATTAAGTTAGCTGCATTTTTTATATCTTCTTCAGAATTTACAGTCATAATATTAGTTGTCATTATGTTTTTAATTTTTTCTTGATTATTTTCTTTATTTAAGTCACTTAATTTGTTTAAAACTCCTATTAAGTCACTATAAGAAACAACCCCTTTTGGAGTTCCATTATCATCTATAACGAAAAGTCTTCTAACTCCATTTCTATACATTTTTTCAAAAGCTTCAATGGGGCTTGTTTGTTCGTTTACTGATATTACTTCTTGGTTCATTACATCTTTAATTTTCATGCTCTACCTTTTTTTATTCTGTTAGTTATAATTATATTATTTATGCTATATCTAATTTTTTATAATATATTTAATTTTTTATTAATTATACTAAATTTTGTATAATAAATTTATACTATTTCACTGATTATTAATACTATTTTATTAGATTTTTTATATTATTAATAATATTTATCTTTATTTACTTATAGCATTTTCAGATTGTTATTTTAATTTTGTTTGTATTTATTATTAGAATTGGAAAATATTTTATTATTTACTTTTAATTTGTTAATGAATATATATTATTGTTTCTATTGTTAATTATTCTATGTTGATTTATTTTTTAATTTTAGAAAAATTTATGTTAGATTAGAAAGATATTTATAGTGGATAATAATTTTAATAATATTTATATATTATAAAGTACTACTATAATATAGGGTACTAATAGAAATAAATCTAAAAATAATAAATTTCTACTAAATTCTCTATAAAAAATAGTATATATAAATTGATTTAATTTTGATATATTACAATAAGTTTATTCAAAATTACTTTAAATAGTATTATTGAGTACTTTGACTAAAATATTTTTTCGTGAAATATTTGATATTTAGTATCCTTTTTAAGATGTTTTAAATATATTTTAAATATAATTATTTTATTTAGATATAATTAATTTATTTAGAATATCTTATTTAAGAGTGTTTCATTTAAAGTTTTTAAATATAATAAATGAGAGTATTTCAATATATTATCCTATATAGAACTATTCGTTGTTTTTATTTTTTAGGTTCTTATGGTAAAATATAAACTAGGTTATATTAAAAATAATAAATGTTTACTATTATAAAATTATATTTATTTATCTATAATTTTATTTAGGGTGCTTATAAATATATGAAAGTATATATAGTATATATTATGTTTATATATAGGTTTTATAATATACTTATATGTAAATGATGAAATATGAGGAAGGTTTTAAAAATGATGAGAATAAGTATGTCTTTACCAAAAAAATTACTCGCCGATTTTGATGAAGTCTTAAAAGACAGAGGTTACCAATCTCGTTCAAAAGGTATTCGAGATGCTTTAAAAGATTATATAGTAAGATATCAATGGATGAATGAAATGGAAGGAAACAGAATTGGTGTTATTACTGTTATATATGATCATTATTATACTGGAGTTATGGAAAGCTTAGCTGAAATCCAGCATGATTATAGGGATGAAATTAACACTAGTATGCATATACACATGACTTCTAAGTATTGTATGGAAGTTATTGTTGTTAATGGAGATGTTAATAGTATTAGGGAGTTAACAGAAAAAATGATGAGACTTAAAGGAGTCGATCATGTAAAACTCACTAGTACAGCTAATGGTGAATCTTTCGATCCAGACTGATTAATTATATTTGTTTTATTTAATTTTTATTTTTTATTTAGTTTTATTATTAATATTTATTTTTAATCATACTATTTTTTAATTATCTATTTTTAATTATACTATTTTTTAATTATTTTTTTAGTTTTACTATTTTTTTAGTTTTATTATTTATATTGTTTAATTCTAATTAGTTAATTTTAATTAGTTAACTTTAATTATCCAATTCTAAATTTATTATTAAATTATATTAATTAGTAATTATACATTAATTACATGAAATTTTATACAACTCCTTATCATTCTAATCTAATTAAGGATATTGATAGATTGTCAGTTTTTTATGAAGGGATTAATGATTATTATAAATCCATTCTTAGTAATGGAAATAATAAAATTCAAGACAATGATAAAAAAATTTCTACTGTATTTGATTTGGGTTGTGGTTCTGGTGTTCTTTCTTATTTTGCTTCAAAATATTCTAAAAGTGTTTTAGCTATAGATAATGATGATAAATCTATTCAATGTGCTAAAAAAACTTTTAAAGAAAATAATATTGATAATGTTAATTTTATAAGTGCTGATGCATCTTTATTTGAATTTACAGAGTCTGCAGATTTAATAATTTGTGAAATGTTAGATACTGCTTTAATTGATGAAGAAGAAGTTCCAGTTTTAAACAATGTTCGTAAATATCTTAAAAATAATGGAAAAATTATTCCTCAGGGAATTATTAATATTGCTGAACCTGTTTATATGGAGAAAAGTTACACACATTATGAGGACGAGGATTTTCATGGCAAAAAGCCTGATTATAAAGTTTTAGGAGACTATGTTATATTTTCTTGCATTGATTTTTTAGATGAGATTATACCTGAATTTGAGACAATTATTAATTTTAAATTTGATAAAATTAATGATACAACTGATATATCGATTAATGAGTTTGATAATAATCTTAGTGACTCTAATAACTTTAATAACTTTAATAATTTTAATAATTTTAAATTTAATGGTATTAAGATAACGACTTTTACTATAATAAATGAGAATATTATTTGTGGTCCTACTCCTATGCTAAATCCTCCTATTTTAATTCCTTTATCATCTAGTTATAATATATCTAAGAATAATATCAATAATAATTTTAATAATAGTATTAATAGTGATATTAATAATAAGAATAATAATAAGAACAATAATATTAATAGTATCATTAATAGTAATACTAATAATAATATTAATAATACTAATAGTAATACTAATACTAATACTAATAGTAGTGAGGTTAATAATTATAATAATATTTTTAGTAATGATAATTTAAATGAATTAACATTATCGGTTAAATTGAAATATGTTATGGGTGGGGGAGTTGAAACAATTGAAGCTGATATAATTTAATTAGTTTATATTTCATTATAATGACTATTTAGTCTTAATCTTGTTTAAGATTATATTTATTAGATTTATATCATATTTCATAAAAGAAAATTATTAATATATTAAAAGTAATAATTCTAAAATATATTAAAATAATAAAATATATTAAAATGTATCAAAGTAATTAAAGTATTTTAAAATAATTAAAATAACTAAAGTATAATTAAATGTATCAAAATGTATCATATTTGGTGATATTATCTCATTAAAAGAAAAGTTAGAATCCTTTTTAGTAAATTGTGAAAAGTTAGTTGTTTTAGGTATTGGAAATGAATTAAGGGGTGATGATTCAATAGGTCCTTATATTATAAAAGAACTTGAAAATATGTCTATGGGTTCTAATTCTTCTGATAATTCAAATACAAAAACTTCTGATAAAAAATTTAATAGAAATATAATATTTATTGATGGGGGTTCTGCTCCTGAAAATTTTACAGGATTAATAAAAAAGGAGAATCCTAGTCATTTATTGATAATTGATGCTGCTTTAATGGGAACTAATCCTAGTAATGTAAAGACTATTGTAAAAGATGAATTACCTAATATTAATGCTTCAACTCATTCAATGTCTTTATCTTATTTGATTAAATATTTGGAAGTTGATATTTATTTTGATTTCCTTTTAATAGGTATTGAACCAGTAAGTATGAATTTAGGAGAAGAAATATCTCATAATGTTTTAAAAAGTGCTGATGAGGTAATAGATATACTTTCATCATTATTGTTTGATTAATTTATTTATTATATTGTTTTTATAGTGAATTTTTTATTTATTATATTATTATGAAGATTTTATTTATTGTGATATTATGAAGATTTTATTTATTGGAGCAAGATTATTTGATGATGTTGATTTCTATTTAAAAGAAAAAAATATTGAAAGTATTTTAACTGAATCAAATTCTAATGCTTCTAACTTAGATCGTGCTAATAAATATTTTATCGTTCCAAGAGGTATGGATGGACCTATTAGGATAGCTAAAGAAGAGAACGTTGATGGAATTGTTTCTCTTATTGGGATTGATGATCCTTTAATGGACGTTGCTTTAGCTAAGGAAAAAGTAGAAAATGAGTTAAAAATCCCTTTTATAGCTTCTAATGCTCACACTATTGCAATTAGTTCTGATAAGATAGAAACAAAAAAATTTTTTATTAAAAATAATATTAACACTTCTAAATTTCAAATATTAAATTCTTATAATTTTGAGGAATTTATTAGTTCCTTTGAATTTTCAATAATATCTTCTAAAAATTATTTAAATAATTCAGAAAATAATATTTCAGAAAATAATAAATTAGATAATAATAAATTAGATAATGATAATTTAGATTTTCCACTTGTTTTTAAGCAAAGAAGTGGTCAAGGTGGACGAGATATATCTATAATTCAAAATATTGATGAAGCAAAAGATTATTTTTCTGAGTTTAATGAAACACTTTGTGAAGAATTTATTGAAGGTAGTGAAATATCTATTGAGGTTTTATGTTTTAATAATAGTCATATACCTCTTGTTCCTGTTTATAAAGGAGAAACATCTCTTAATGGTTTACATCCTTTAAATAAAGTTAGGTGTGCTCCTGCAGATGTTCAGGGTTTAGATAATGAATATGTAAAAAAAGTTGCATATATAATAGCTAAAGAGCTTAAAGCTGAAGGAACTATTGATATTGATTTTATTTTTTCTAAACATGATAAAAAGCTGTATGCTTTAGAAATTAATACTCGTCCAAGTGGTACTAGATATTTAACTGCAGCTGCAACTAGTATTCATCCTTTAACTAAATTGATTGATATGGTTTCTGGAGATTTTAATATTGATTCTCTTAATGAAGAAATGAAAGATTATTTTGCTTTGGAAATTCCTATTGGTAATTTTAATGATAAACAGTTTAATGGTAAAAAATCAAATAATCCTCTTAAAAAATTTAATAAAAATTCATGGGTTCTTCATGGTCCTTCTAATTATGAGCGTTTAACTATTAGTGCAGAATCAAAAGCAGAAGCTAAAAAATTAGCTAAAAAACTCATTGGAAAAAGGTTTTATGAGTTTTGTTTAGATGAATTATAGTTATATTATTTAAATAAACATACTTCTATTTTTTATTACTTATTATTAATATTTATATCCTAGAAATTTGATTATAATCATTAATTTGAATAAACATCTTGAATCTATAACTAAGTTTAAATATATCTTTGATTAAACTATTAATATTTATGATTTTATAGAGGATAATAGTAAATTATTTAGTAAATTGTACTGAATTTTTTATATCATGATTTTTAATTAGTGTGGTAAAATGAACTATTTCGATGTATTGATATTATTTATAATAAGTTTTGCTTCTTCTGTTGCATTCACATATTATATACGGAAGATTTTAATTGGTGCCAATGTTTCAGACAACCCTATTGTTTCAGAACACAGGCATAAAGCTGGTACTCCTACTATGGGGGGTATAGCTTTTCTTTTTTCTGTATTGTTTGTAGCATCAATTTATTTTAAAAATCAATATATTTTAGTTACCTCTCTTATAATGCTTACAGCAGGAGTTGCTGGCCTTTTAGATGATTTGATTGGTTTTAAAGTAAAAGAGTATCAAAAATTAATAAAAAATATCACTAATTCTCCGTTAACTATTGGACAATTAACTTTAAATCCTGGTGAAGAAGCTAGAGCTGCAACTCCAAAAGCAAAGGAGGTTGTTGATGATTTATTGGCTGAAAATAAGTTAGAACTTTTGGCTGAACTTCCTATAAAAAATGAGATGGGTGAAATTGAAAAAATTATTGGTCAGCTAGTTATAGGTATATTTCTTGTCATTACTGGTACAGTTGTTACTCTTGGTGGATTTTCATTAGGTCCTTTTGTGTTGATTGGTGGAACTACAATAGGATTATTAGCTATTCCAGTTATTTTAATCGCGGTTATTGGTGCTATTAATGCTATTAATTTAATTGATGGTATGGATGGTTTAGCTAGTGGTATTATAGCTATTGCTTCTATTGGTTGTGCTTTGTTTGGTTTTATAAATGGTAATCCTGGAGCAATATTTGTTTTTACTCTTTTAGCTGCAGTTAGTCTTGGATTTTTAGTATTCAATCGTTATCCTGCTTCTATTTTTATGGGAGATACTGGTTCTTTTGCTTTAGGTGCTGGATTTGCAACAGCAGTGCTTGTAACAAATATTCCCTATTTTGGAGTCTTATCTTTGGCAGTTCCTATTGTTTCAGTTATTATCAGCTTAATTCATAGGGCAAAAATCATTCGCCTTCCTGTTGAACCTTTACATCATACTTTAAATTATAATGGAATGTCTGAAAAGAAGATAGTACTTAGTTATTGGCTTTTAACAGCGGTTGTCTGTATAATTGGGTTATTAGTTGATTATTATATTTTCATATAATTTTTTATATTTAGATTAAGATATATCTTAGTAAGGATGTTATATCAGTAATGATATTATAAAAATATCATATTTTCATTGGTTATTTCACATCGAATATTTATATATAATAAATTTATAATAATCCTCTTAGTTTACTGAATAAATTATCATCAATTTATTATAATTATTATTAATATTATTAACTTTAGTATTAGTATTACTATTAATATTGCTATTAGTATTACTATTATTATTTCATTTGTATATTGTTTGTTATTTAAGTATATTGGAGTATATTTTAGATGATTGATACAAGGATTACTATTGATTCATTAGCTAGAGCTATTTCTGGAAATATTGTTGGAGCTTCAGATTTTAGGTCTCCTGGAGGCTTTACTGGAATTTTTAATATATTAAAAGATTCTAGTGAAGGGGATATAGTAATAAGACATTGGATTGATGAAAAGGGAATAAAAATTGCTTCTAGTAAAAATGTTGCTTGCATAATTACAGAAGATCCTAGGGGAAATTCTATAGATATAGCTACTGATTTAAAGATTCCTTTAATAGTTGTAAAAAAGATTGAAGAAGCAAATGCTATTGCTTTAAATTGGTCTATAAAAAATTTTGTTCCTAACTCTAAAAGAATAATTATTAGTGGTACTAATGGTAAATCAACAACATCTCATATGATTTATCATATATTAAAATCTACAGGAGCTAATACACTAACAAATACTGATTCAAAATCTGAATTTAATACATTAATTGACCCTATGGTCCCTAAAATTATTTCTGAATATGCTTTATCCAATGATGGTCAATTAGATTATCTTGTTATTGAAGCTTCTGAGGTTCAAGGATGGTTAGGTAAATTAATGCATAATCATGCACTTTTAATGACTAAAGCAGTTAATCCTGATGTTGGTGTAGTGACTAATGTGGCTATTGACCATATTGGTCTTGTTAATTCAATCAAAGAGGTTTTTGAAGAAACTTCAGGAATTGCTAAAGGTATGAGCAAAGGAACTTTGGTTTTAAATCATGATGATGAATATGTATTTAATATGGCAGATTTTGCTGAAAGTAATGTTGAAACTTTTTATTTCTCAATGAACTCTGTTATTAAAGATATTAATATTAATACTAATATCAATAATAATACCAATACTAATACCAATACTAATACTAATACCAATAATAATACTAAAGTTAATGATATTAATAATATTGGTATTAATAATATTAATATTAAAAATGTAGATATTAATAATACTAAAAATATTTCTAGCAATGAAAATGGTATTGAAATTAATAAATCTTTAATTTATGATACTGAAAGTAAATCTATAATATACAAATCTAAACCAATATTGACTATTGAGGAGCTTCCATTTAATAGCAATCATTTTATTCAAAATACTCTTGCAGCTATTTCAGCATGTTTATCACTTAACATTAAAATTAAAGATATATTGAATGGTGTAAAGTCTTATAAATCTCTTAAAAGAAGATTTAGGAAGATTAATTGTAATCCTATAATAATCGATGATTTTGCTCATAATCCTGAAGGTATAAAAGCAACTATTAATGCAGTAGCTAATTTTCCTCATCAAAATCTTAAAATCATCTGTGCAATTCGAGGGTCAAGAGGTAAAGAAATTAATGAAATTAATGCTAAAGCTATTGTTGAAGCTTTAAAAGATATAAATAGTAATTACAATACTAATTATAATCATAAAAACAATAATAATCATAAAAATAGTAAGCATAAAAATAATAATAAGTATAATAATAATTATAACAATGAACATGGAAAAAATAATTCTGAAACATTACCTAAAATTAAGAATAATGAAAAATTAAAAGATAAAAAATTAAAAGATAAAAAATCTAAAGATAAAAATATTAATAAAGTGGAAATAATTTTATCTAGTAGTTCTGATGTTGTTGATGAATCAAACTTTGTTGAAGATTTTGAAGAAGAAACATTCTTTAATGTGCTAAATAAAGAGAATATTAGTTATACTCATTACAAAATGCTTAAAGATGCATTATATAATGTTTATAATTCTTCTAAAGTCGATGACCTTATTTTATTAATAGGTGCTCAGGGAATGGATCCTGCTGAGGAATTATTAAATGAAATATTTAATGAGGATAACTAATTCTTTAAGATAACTAATTATTTGAATATTTGAAAAGTTGCTAAATTATTCAAAAATTAATTTAAAATTCTTATTATCTTAAAATAAATTTTAGAAGGATATTTATAAATAGTTATATTATTAGTAATAATTATTTTAAAGAAAATATATATAAGAGATAAGTATTAATATTAGTTTGGTCTAAAATACAGATATATAATGTAAGTTTTATATGATGTATTCTATTAATAATAATTGATAATAATCTAATGTTAATAGTACATACTTAATATTATTTCTTAATACTATATTGTAACTATATTGTATTTTTAATGCTTTCATTGCTTTATACATTGTTTGTATTTACCCATACACTGTGTATTGGTTATATATTGTTTTAAAATGTTTTAATATACGTATTGATAATATTATTGATGTTTTATTAGCTTATTATTAAAATTTATATGATATAATTATATCTGATATTATATTTGAATATTTTACATTTATATTGTTCAAATATTTATTATATTTAGATATGGTTTGGATATTATAGCTTGGATATTATATTTTTATTATTCTATTAATACTATATTGATAATTTGTTGTACATTTTATAGTATATTTTATATATAGACTTTATATTTTATACATATAAAAATAATTTATATAAGAGTGAAGATCATGTTCATTAAAATAAGGAGAGATACACTAATAATTTTATTATTAGCTTTTATATTGATCCTTTCTGGTAGATTAATAACTTATATTGCCTTTGCATCTTCTCCAGAAATAGATGATGGTGTTCCTATTTCTGGTATTATTATTAAAGGTAATGATATTGTTCCTATTGATAGTATAAGGGCAAATGTTGCTAATTCAGGGCTACGTTCAGGGAGTTATATTGACGGTGATATGTTGGTAACTTCTAAGCGAGAGATACCCCTAAATGAGGCGATTAAAAATGCTCAAGAATTTGCGACTTTGACCACTATACCAGGAACTAAAGTTCAGCCTATTGCTGCTGCTGATGTTAAAGTTGACAAGAATACCGGTATTGTAACGATAACCGTCATTGAAGATTTTTCAACAGTAGATTTAACTAATGCAACATCGAAAGCTCCAACGGCATAATAATGGTTTTTAGTCTTGAATTACTTTAAAATTGAATACAATCTCTATAATTTTATAATATATCTTTATTTTAGATATAAGAGTTTGATTTCAAATTAAATCGGATTATTGCTATAAATCATTTAATATAAACCATATTACTATGAGAATAGTAAATATATTATTAATAAAAATTATTAAATGTCTAAAAAATTAATATAGTTAAAATAGAATATTGTTATTAAAAATAACTCTAATATAATGAAAAATATGAATTGATAGTTATTTGGCTTAGTAGGTAATTATTGAATCACCTAATTATTAAAATATTTAACTATTGAAATCACTTAATTATTGAATTTAATTAACTGTTGAAATTACCTAATTGAGATTTTTTCAGCTAATTTATATTATTTAAATCAGATTGATATTATTGAATCAAAAAATAATATTGAATAAATTACCTAATAAAATTAAATAATAATCAATTAAATAATATTATAAACTAAATGGATGATAACTTGAGAAAAATTCTAATCCTATTAAGTATACTCTTGATTCTTTTTGGTTTTATAGCTACTATTTCAGCTACAATGAATGTAATAGTCATTACAGATCCAACTGGTCAGGATATAAATGGTGCTGCTGGAGGAAGTATGTCTTTTGCAGATAATATGTTCCAGTCTACATTTTTAATGTCTAAAGAAAAACAATTTGTTGTTTTATCTGGAGGAGAAGGTGACTCTAATAATAGGCTAAGAGCTATTGTTGAATCTATTAGTAGATTAGAAAATGGAGCTACAGCTGCAGAAGGTGCTGCAGCTGCTAGTGGTTATTCTGGGATTAGATTGATGGTTGGTGGGCCTTCAATTGGTGCCGCTGTAGGCGGATCTTTTGATGCTTATCTTATCACTGTTGAAGATGATAATAGTATTCAAATTACTCCTTATTCTGGAGGACTTGCAGTTTTACCTCCTGGAGAAAAAGGAGCTATTATTCATTTAAGAAATACTCATGGTAATCCTCAATATGGGACTGCAACTCAAGTTAGAAGAGAAACTGCTCTAAACATAGGTAGGATGATTCGTGATGGTTATTCTGCAACAACTATTGTAGGGCAAGTATTTAAAGAAGTTTCTAATGACGCTGGAGAAAAATATGGTGGAGGAGCTGTTAATTTAGTGGCAGGAATATCTACTGGAGATATGTTTACTCCTGAGGAAATTAATACTACTGGTTATCCAATGAATGAACCTTATGTTAAAGTTTGTCCAAATGATGGATGGTCTTCGGGATATCCTGCAGCAGAAAATTATGATACTTGTCCTATTGATGGAGCTCCATTAAAAGTTATTTATGCATATGAAGCTTTAACCGATGCTATAACTGTAACACAAGATTCTGTTAGTGTTTCTGTTTATGGAAGTGAGACTCCAGGATTGTCTGAAACCACCAGTGAGGTTGTAAAAGCATCAGTGTCTAAATATGGTTATGATGCTAATGCTATTGCTGGATCATTAAATAAAGGTATTAGAAATGGTCTTATAGTTAGTGTAAACTATGTTGAACCAAAAGATATAAATGTAAAAGCAGGATCAAAAGCAGTTGGTGTTTATTATACTCCTTTACCTGATGGAAGAACATCTCCTCCTTGGAATTTACCTGTAAGTTCATTTGTATTAGATATACTTGGAAGTATTCAGACTGCTATAGGTATAATATTGGTACTTTTAGTTATATTCAGAAGTAGGTTATTGAAATCTTTCCAGAAAAAATAGTCTAAATTAAATAAAAATTAAATATAGAAATATAGATTAAATATAAATCAAATCTAAATAATCATTTTTTAATAATTAAGCTTTTTAATAAAAATATTTAATATATAATATTTAATATATAATTTAGTATTTATATCAAAATATAATTCAAATAATAATTTAATATATTTATATAATATAATAAACTATATTTGGAATATTACTTAATGTTCTATTAAGATAATTTATTAATATGGTTTAATTTATTATTAATAATATGTTTATGTTTAATTAAAATTTATATTCAAATCCTATTTTTTAATAGGTTTTATATTATTCTTTTAAAATTTAAAGTTATATGTGATAATTATGGCATTAATATTAATTCGTGGAGATAATAATTCAAAATTACTCAATGCAATTGCAGATATTGAGAGGCATGCTCAATTGCACTTAATCAAGGATCCTCAAAAGATTGATGGTGAATTTGCAGATTCTATAGTTGAAAGTATCTTAAATGCTCCTTTAAGAAATAAATCTAAAGTAGCAACTGCTTTTTTTGTTAGAGAAGATATCACTTTAGCTATAATGCAAATTAAGAAGATACATCCTCCTGCTCATGTTGTAGTGGTAAGTGATGAATATAAAGAATATAGTTCACTAAATAAAAAGTTAGATGATGCTCCTATTTTTAGAGGTTATTATTCAAACAAAGCTCAAAAGGGAACAGAACTTAAAGATTATAAATCTAATATTTCTAATCCAAGACATAAATGAATCTATTAATATTATCATTAGATTATTATTAATCAATAATAAGTAAACATTATAATTCTTTATTGAAATCTTGGAATAAATAAATTAAAGTTAATATAATTAATTATAAAAAAATAAAAAAAGTATATATTAAATAATAATAATTAAATAAGAATTAAATATTAAATAAGAATTAGTTTAAAATATATCTTATAAAAAATTAACTTTTAATAATATTAATTTAACCTAGTTAATATTATATAGAATAATATAAATTAAAATCAAAGGAATTTAATAGAAAAATTATTTTAATAGAAAATAATCTTATTACTAGTTTTTAAGATAATTTTAACTATTATTTATTATTTTTTCTTAATTTTAACAATATCTCCAAGAGTTGGTCCACCTGAAGATATATTTTTAAAATCTTCTAACTCCATATCAGATATTTTTTCAATTAAAGTTATATTTAATATTCTTTCTAATTTTTTAGCTAATTTTATATCTGGAACCATTTTTCCTGATTCGATTCTATTTATAACAGAAACTTTTTCATAAATTTTTTCACCAAGCTCTTCTCTTGAAAAACCTTTCTTTTCACGACCTTCTCGGACTATTGATTGAAAATCTTCAACTAACTCTTCAGTAGGTTCATCAAGTGAATACATTGGTCTAGGAGTTCTAGTTTTTTTCTCAGTTCTATTAATTCCACTCCCTTTGCTCTTATTTAGAATATTTTTTGGTTTTGGAGGTTCTTTTTGAATTATACCAAATTTAGAGCAATCTGAGCAAACTTCCATAATAGAACCATCAATTTTTGTTTTTTTTGACTTACCTTCTTCTATGGGTTGTCCACAAATTTCACATCTCATGTTTAATAATATATTTTAATTATTTTTATATTTTACCTATCATCAAATTATTATAATTATTATTTTCATAAATATTTTCATAATTTTTATAGTTATTTTTATAATTTTTATAATTTTTTCAGATATTATTTTAATAGTTTTTTCAGAATCATTTTCAGAATCATTTTTAAAATTATTTTTAAAATATTTTATATTTATAATATTAAAAATCCCAAAATTTAAATATTATTAAAGACAATTTCTATATATACAAATTAAATTTAAAATTTATATAATGTCAAATATCTTAATATATTTTTTAATATATTTGATTTAAAAATTGAATATATAAATAAATATAAATAAAATAAATATAATTAGTAAAAATAATTAAAATAAACATAAGTTAAATAAAATAGATTTGTTTTTTATTCTAAATGGAAATTATATGATTTTTAACCTGTTGTATAGGTTTTAATCTTTTAACATTATTTAATATGTATTATTGTTTTTGTTTACAATACATTTCTTATTTATAGTTGTTTTTATTTGCAATGCATTTTTAGTATTATTATTGAATTTAATGATTATTACTAGTGATTTGCTTATAATAATAGTGATTTGCTTATAAGATTATTATTAATTATATTGTTTTATAAATAATTATAAATATTGTTTTATACATATTATATATTATAAAAAATTTTTATAAATTATATATTTTAAATATTATAAATATAAAATTTCTAATTAAGAAAATTCTAATTAAAAAATTTCTAATTAAGAAATTTTTAAAATTTTTAATCAAGTTTATATTTATATAATACTGTTATTATTATATTTGAATATTATGTTTATATCCTAAATTACTAAATGAATTTATAGGAGTGTTCTAAGAAAATGGAAAATTCCCAATCTCTTTTAAATAAGATCGAAGATCTTAAAAAAGAAGTAAGAATATTAAAAGAAGAAAATACGAAAACTAAAAGGAATCTAATGTGGAAAGTTAGAAAACTTGAAAAAGATAAAGTTCTAACTGAAAATGAAAAGATTCGGCTTGAAAGAGAAACAAAATCTCTTAGGGGAGAAGTTGAAAGATTCAGGTCTCCTCCATTAGTCTTGGCTACTATTATGGAAATTCTTGATGATACTCGAATGACTGTGAAAAGTAGTACTGGTCCTCACTTTGTTATTAATTATTCAAAATTTTTAGATGAAAAGTTACTTGTCCCAGGTTCAAGAGTTGCTTTAAATCAGCAAACTTTTAGTGTTGTTGATGTACTTCCTGCTGAAAAGGATCCTAATGTTTCTGGAATGGAAATTGAAGAAAAACCTTCTGTTTCTTATGATTCTATTGGTGGACTTGAAGATCAAGTCATTGAAGTTAAAGAAACTGTTGAGCTTCCTCTTAAAAAACCGGAATTATTTGAAAAAATAGGTATTGAGCCACCAAAAGGAGTTCTTCTTTATGGTCCTCCTGGAACTGGTAAAACTTTACTTGCTAAAGCTGTAGCTAATGAAACTAATGCAACTTTCATTAAAATTGTTGCTTCAGAATTTGTTAAGAAATATATTGGTGAAGGAGCTAGAATGGTTCGTGAAGTATTTGAATTAGCTAAAGAAAAAGCTCCGAGTATTATTTTCATTGATGAAATTGATGCTGTTGCTGCTAAACGTCTTAAAAGCTCTACCAGTGGAGATAGAGAGGTTCAGCGTACTTTAATGCAATTACTTGCAGAACTTGATGGTTTTGAGTCTCGTGGTGATATTGGTATTATTGGTGCTACAAATAGGCCAGATATCTTAGATCCAGCACTTTTAAGACCTGGAAGATTTGATAGGTTTATAGAAGTACCTCTTCCTAATGAAGATGGTAGAAAAGAAATATTGAAAATACATACTTCTAAAATGTCTTTATCTGAAGAAGCTGATATTGACCTTCTTGCAACTCTTACTGAAGGTGTTTCTGGTGCAGATTTAAAAGCTATTTGTACTGAAGCAGGAATGTTTGCAATAAGAGAAGAAAGAGATGAAGTACTTGTAGCTGATTTCATGGACGCTGTTGATAAAATCATGGGCGTTGAACATGATGAAGAGTATAAAAAAGAAGCTGGAGTAATGTTTGGTTAATATTTTTAATATTTCCCACATTTTTCAATTTTTTTATGTTTTTTAATATTATTTTTAAAATTTTTAGATAATATTTTTAAGTAATATATATAAATAATATCTATAATAATATTTTTAAATAATATTCTAATATTTTTAATATTATTAATTATCAATATTTCTAATATTTTTAAATAATTTTTAATATTTTTAATTAATATTTCTAATTAATATTTTTTAAAAAATTATATTTTTTTTAAATTAAAGTCAGTATTATTAGCCAATGATGAACCCTATGAGCTCTGATATGTGATGAATGATGGGCGAACTGAGGCTAATTTATATTAACTTTCAACCTCTAAAATAAGATTATTCTTTTTATCATATTGTTTTTATAAGCCTATTCAAATTATAAGATTATTCTTCTTTAAAACTGTTCAAAATTTTTTCATTGTTAGTTTCTACAATTTTTGGAAGTTTACCTATGGTTCCGATTGATTCTCCAACTATAATTAAAGCTCCAGTAAAATGTTCTTTGAATTTTTCAGCAGCTATTAGTCCATTTTCTACTGCATCTTGATCTAATACTCCATTAACCTTGTTACCTATTGAAGTAGCTAATCCATCAGCTATACTGGCATTTTCACTTATTACAGTAACACTATCAGATCTTCCATAACTAATAGAATATCCTACTGACCCTGATGATGTACATATTCCCATCTTTTGATTTTTTGATTTATTTTTAAATTCAAATCCTATTTCTCCACTTAGAGGTGAATTTCCTGCATAAATTCCAAATATTACTTTTTTATTAGAATAATTATTTAAAAAAGCTATATCTCCTCCATTATCTAATATGGAATAATTTGAATTATTTTTTATTAAATAGTCCAATGAAAGTTCTGCTATTGTTCCTGCTAAAGTAGCTGTTGGACCTACATTAGCTATATTTGATCCTTCAATCATTTTTTTTATAATTTTTGGATTAGAATCATTTTTTTTATTTTTTAATTTATAAGGTTTCAGTGTTTTTAAAAATAGGGGATTATCAATAATATACTTTTTTAATATATTTCTCTGATTTATGATAAAATCATCCAATCCAATTTTTTCAAAGTCAATATCTGAAACAACATTCATTTTTGTTTCTTCTATTGATATTTTATTTTTAAATATAGATTTATTTTTCATTTTATTTTCCATTGTTTTACTTTAATATTTCTTAAATAATATAATTATCGTTATTTTATTTTATTAATTTACCTATATTACTTATTTTATATTCTTTTAAACCTCCTTTTATATTTTAAATTTTTTTAAATTCTCATATGTTTTACAAAAAACTTATTTAAGAGTTGAAACATAAATATAAACCAATGTTTAATAGAGATAATGAAAAAATCGTTAATGAAAATATAATTTTAAAGGGAAGACCTAATTTTTTTCTTAGCTGTAAAAAGGTTTTTGTTTTATTAATAATTTTAGGAGCTGTTTCCTATATATCTCCTATTGTAATTGATTATATAACTCAAATGCAAGTTCAATTACTTAGATTTGTTGATCTTCCATTGATACAGGCAGCTACAATATTTACATTCATAATTATATTTTTGATTATTATTTGGATTATTTGGACATTAATATCTTGGACAGTAAAGGAATATGTTATAACTGATCAAAGAGTTACATATAAATCAGGAGTATTATTTCAAAAAACGATGCATATGCCTTATTCTAAAATTCAGGATGTTATCATATCTCAAGGATTGTTAGGAAGAATTGTTTCTGTTGGAACAGTTACAGCATATAGTGGATATGATGAGTCTAAATTAGAACTTAGTAATGTTAGTAATCCTAAATTGGTTGAAGAAACCATTTTTTCTGAAATAAATAAACTACATTCTTATCCTGATCATTCTATAGGACAAAATGATTTTATTAGAGGTCCTAATTTTAATGATAATAGTTTTCAAAGAGATAATAATTATCAAAATAATCATATTTATGATAATAATGTAAACTCTGGTTATAATAATTATAACTCTAATTATAATCCTAATTTACCTAATAATAATTATAATTATAATAATAGTTCTGATAATTATGATGAGAGTATTGATAATTTAAACAATCCTTCTCAACAAAATTATAGGGATAATGATAATTATAATAATAATGAAGAATATTATCAATATAAAGATGGTGTTGATGGAAATTACAATCAAAAGATTAAGTCAAGATATATATCTTCTGACGAAAACCAACAACCTAAAAGAATTTATAGTCCAATTAATAATAATGATTTTCCATTTCTTAAGAAAGATAATCAATATTCTAAAGAATATTCTAAAGAATATCCTAATAATGAGAATCTTAATAAAGGTTTAAACAAGCCTATTTATAATAATCATAATAATCATAATGTAGATAAATTTATAGAAAACCCTGAAGAATATAAAAACTCTCCGAATTTTAATAAGAATAGTGAAAAAGATAATGATAGTGAACCTATCAATAATGAGTCTATCCCTAATGAACATTCTGGAGATAATACCTATAATAAAGATAATATTGATTCATATAATGATAATGAATATTTTGACCAAACTATGAATCGTGCTATTAATAATCTTAATGATGGGTTGAAGTTTAGACATAATAACGGAGATTTTCATAATAATGACCATGATAAAGAAGATATTCAAGAATACAGTCAAAAACACAATGCAGAAAATAATCCAGAATATGACCATAATCAAGAGCATGACCATAATCATTCTTTTGAATATAATCAAAAAAACCTACAAAACTATTCTAATCAGATGGATGATAAAGATTCGAATAATAAATTGTATAATGATATTAATAATGTGAACCAATTTAATGAATATAATAAAAAAGAAACTCCAACTTCTCATAATATTCAATCTGATCCTCGAAATAACCAATATTATCAACCTAACTCTAATTTTAATAACCAATATCCAGATTATAATCGAAATTTAAATAATAATTTTAATAATAACCATAATCAAAATTCAAATCAATATAATCCCAATAACCAAAATAATAAATATAATTATCAAGATAATTACAATAATCAGAATAATCATAACCAAATTAACCAAAATCGAAATAATCAAGGTAGTTGGGATAATCAAAATAAACATGTGAATGATAGAAATATTCCTGAAAATAATAATTATAATCATGATATCCAAAATCAGCAGATGAATAATGAGAATAAAGAGATTTCTGTTATAGAAAGACACTTTAGAAAGTTCAAAAAATAGTGTGTGTATTGATGAGTTTTGACTATGATGTGGCTATTGTAGGTGGAGGACCTATTGGTTCAACTTTAGCTTATAAAATAGCTAAAGAAGGGTATAAAGTAGCTATTTTAGATAAAAAGAAGGAAATTGGAATTCCTTTACAATGTGCTGGTATTGTTAGTAAAAAATTGATGGATGTAAATGAAATTCCAGATAATTTAATATTAAATAGTGTTAAAGGTGCATACTTACATTCTTCTAATAATACTTTAAAAGTGGAAAAAAATCATACTGAGGCATTCATAATTGATCGAATAGCTTATGACAAGTTTTTGGCTGAAAGAGCTGTTAATAATGGTGTTAAATTTTTTAATCAATATAAGGTTACATATATTGATTCTGACAATGGTATAATCAGATGTCAAAATAATATGGAGGTTTCTGCAAAAATTATAGTTGGTGCAGATGGTTCTAAATCATTTGTTTCTAGCTTAATTAATGAAAAATTTAATTATTTTAATGCCTCTCAATATTTAGTGGAAATTAATACTTCTTCTAGAGATAATATGATTAATACTAATGCTGTTGAATTTGTTGATCTTTTTGCTATTTCTAAAATTTTACCAGGATTTTTATGGTGTATCCCAACATCAGATTCAAGTTTTAGAGTTGGTTTGTTTTCAAACAATTCATACAAGGATCAAAAAGAAATATTAAATTCTTTTTTAGATAATGATGAGAGATTTAAAGAATCTTCTATAATTGAAAAATATCATGGTAAGATACCTATTTTTGATAAAAATAAGAAAATTATAAAGGACAGAATATTACTCATTGGAGATGCTGCATCTCAATTAAAGCCTACTACTGGTGGAGGACTTATTATTGGTTTTGATACAACTAATTTAGCTAAAGATGCAATTATAAAATCTTTGGATAATGATAATATTAATTTTTTAAAAGATTATGAACAAAATTTTAAAAAGAAGTATGCTAAAGAGCTTAATTATCAGATAAGAGTCCAAAAAACTCTTGAAAATCTTTCTGATAATGATTTAGATTTTATGTTCACTAAGTTGAAAGAGAAAAATGCTGAGGAAATTATATCTAAATATGGTGATATGGATAAACAATCGATTCTTGTAAAAGAATTTATAAAAAGAGGTTTAATTTTTTCAATTATTCCGAAAGTTTTCTTTAGGAAGCTTATATCAATTTGGAGTTTATAATTTTTTTAATTATTTAAATTCAGATATTTCAAAATCTATTTAAAAATTTATTCAAAAATTCGTCTATATTTACATTTGATTAAGATATATAATAAGTTAAAATATTCCAATATGTATTTAGAGGAGTTATTATTATGAAAAATAAAAAAAAGATTGCTTGGGCAGTAACTGGTGCTGGAGAAAAGATTGAGAAAACGTATGAAACAATGGTTGATATTCAGGAAAAGTATGGTGATAAAGTTGAAATTAGAGTTTTTGTTTCTAATGCAGGTAAACAAGTTTTAAAGTTTTATAGACTTTTTAAAAAGATTAAAGAAAATTTTGAGTATGTTTCATTTGAGGTTAATTCTAATTCTCCTTTTTTAGCTGGTGATGTTCAGTTACATAAATATGAATTCTTACTTGTTGCTCCTTGTACTTCTAACACAGTAGCTAAACTAGCAAGTAGGATTGGTGATACAATGATTACAAATGCTGTAATTATGGGTCAAAAATCACAAGTTCCAGTTTATATAATGCCAGTTGATTTTAAAGAAGGAGTAACTGTAACTAAAATTCCTAATGGTAATGATCTTATTCTTGAATTAACAAAAGAGGATATTGATTGTGTTAGAAAAATTTCAAATATGAATAATACTTTTGTATTTGAAGATACTGATGAGATTTACAATATCTTTAAAGAGAAATTTTAAGTAGTAATATTTGTTTATACTACTTTTTTAATTTTTTAATTTAATTTTTTAACTTATTTTTAATTATTTATTTTTTATTTATTTTTATTTTTCAATTTATTTTTATAATTTCTTTTTAACAACTACAACCATTTGGGATATCATCATCGTAATCTTTTTTTAGCTCTTGTAATGTGACTGACAGAAATGAGTATTCAAATCCTGCTTCGTCAATTTGTTTTAAAAGTGGAGCAACACCTTTAAAATAACAATCAACATCTCCAGTTTCACCAATATTATATTTTAATGCTTCTGATCCTTTCATACCTTCAAAAAAATGTTTTATTTGGTCCATATCTTCATTCGGAGTTCTAAAATTGACAGTTAATATTCCTCCTTGTCTTGCTTTAAGACCTACATATTTTTGAAGAACATTTATTTTTTCACCAGAATCTTTCTTAAAAATGACATTATCAGCAATTTCCGACATAATTTCACCTTACTTTATTTTCATGTATTTTAATATAATTTTGATTACAGTTTTGTAAGTTATTATTAATTAAATTTTCTTATTTTCTAACTATACAAATTTTTATAATTTTATTAGAAATATTCAACTGTTAATATTTATCTATTAATCTATTACAAATAGTGATAATATTTATATTCTTTAAAAAATATAATGTTTATTGTTAAAAGCTTATTATCATAGACTAAAGTAAACTTTTAAAATATTTTTTATTTTAAAAATTATTTATAAGTTAAAAATTATTCATGAAATTAATAGATAATAAAATACTAATAATTTGTAGATTATTAATAATCAACAAGGTATTAATAATTAGCAAGATATTAATAATTAGTTAAATATCAATAATCAACAAAATATAAAATATCATAGATTAATAATTATTTGTTCATTAAATTAGAGGAATGGTGTTAATTTGAATGAAACTATTAAAGATATTGGTGCTAGAGTAAAAGAACTTAGGAATTTATCTGATTTTACTACTAAAGAGATGGCTGATGTATGCAATATAAGTGAAGATGAATATATTAGCTATGAAAATGGTGAAAAAGATATTCCTGCAAGTGTTTTATATGAAATAGCTCATAAATTTAAAGTTGATATGGGTCTACTTTTGACTGGTGAAGAAACAAGGATGCATATCTTCAATGTTACTAGAAAAAATGAAGGAGTTTCTGTAGAGCGTAGGAAACAATATAAGTATGAAAATCTCGCTGAAAAATTTATTCATAAAAAAGGTGAAACTTTTATTGTAACTGTTGAACCAAAAGATATTGTTGATGAACCTTCTAAAAATACTCATCCTGGTCAAGAGTTTAATTATATCTTAGAAGGCGCTTTAAAATTATATATTCATGATAATGAAATTATTTTAAATGAAGGAGATTCTATCTTTTTTGATTCAAATTATGAACATGCAATGAAAGCATTAAATGGTAAATCTGCTAAATTTTTGGCTGTAATATTATAGTATGTTATTATTAATTATTTTTAGTTGATATTTTATTATATTATTTAATACTATGGGCAATATTGTTTAATATTATATAATTACTATTTAATACTATGCTAATATGATACTACTATTATACTAATATCATACTACTATTATATGAATATTATTTAATATTATGTAAATATTATATGAATATCAAATAAGCATTATTTAAATATTTTTAATATATAATAAAATTATTTGATATTATGTTTAATTCAATATTTATTAGTCTTTAATATTTAAGATTTAATTATTTAACTTTTTATATAGGATGTTTTTATTATATGATTAGTTTTCATATATAATTAGTTTGTTTAAATGATTAATTTTCATCTGATTTATTATTAAAATAAAAATTTAAAATAAAATTATTAAATAATAAAGATTGTTAAAATAAATATTATTTATAGGTAACTTTGTAAATATTATTAAAAATAATCCCGAGGCAATTATATGTCATCTTTACTTAAAGAATTTGTTAACAGAGTCGAATTTGACTCTTATGAAGATTTTAAAAATAATTTTGAGTTTAATGTTCCAGAAAACTTTAACTTTGCTTATGATGTTGTTGATAGATATGCTGATGAGGATCCAGAAAAAATTGCATTGTTATGGTGTAATGATTTTGGTGAAGAAAAAAAATTCACATTTAAGGATATAAAGAATTATTCTAATAAAGCAGCTAATTTAATAAGAAGGTATGGCATTAAAAAAGGCGATAAGGTAATGTTAACTTTAAAAAACCGTTTTGAATTTTGGTTTTCTATCATTGCACTTCATAAAATTGGAGCCATTCCTGTTCCAGCTACACATATGCTTAAGAAAAAAGATATTATTTATAGAATAGATAAAGCTAGTATTGACATGGTTATATCTGTTGATGATTCTGAACTTCTTTCAGAATTCGATAAAGCAGAATTAGAACTTGGAGTTAAACTAAAAAAATTAGTGGTTAATTCTAATGAAGATTCTTTTAATATTGAAAATTCATTTGTTGGATGGGATAATTTTAGAGAAGCTATTGAAAAAGAAGATGATTCTTTTATTCGTCCTACTGGTAGTGATTCTAACAAAAATGAAGATATAATGATAATTTATTTTTCTTCTGGGACATCTGGTCAGCCTAAAATGGTAGGGCATGATTTTAGATATCCATTAGCTCATATAATAACTTCTAAGTATTGGCACAATGCTATTGAAAATGGAATACATCACACTTCTGCTGATACCGGTTGGATGAAGGCAGTTTGGGGTGGTTTATATGGTCAGTGGATTGTAGGAACTTCTGTATTTATCTATGATTATGATAGGTTTAATGCTTTAAACTTGATTGAAAAAATTGAAAAATATCAAATTAATACTTTTTGCGCTCCTCCAACAATATATAGATTCTTAATAAAAGAAGATCTTTCAAAATATGATTTTAGTAGTTTGAAATATTGTACAACAGCGGGTGAGCCATTAAACCCTGAAGTTTATAACAAAGTTCATGAAATTTTTGGTTTAAAGCTAAAAGAAGGGTTTGGTCAAACTGAAACCGTTATTAGTGTGGCTAATTTTATTTGGATGGACCCAAAGCCAGGATCAATGGGTAAACCTGCACCATGTTTTAATGTAACTTTATTAAATAGTAATGATAATGAAGTCGATGTTGGTGACGAGGGTGAGATATCTATTGAAACTTCCAACCTTCCTCCTGGGCTTTTTAAAGGATATTACAGAAATGAAGAAAAGACTAATGAGGTTTGGTATGATAATTATTATCATAGTGGAGATACTGCTTGGAAAGATGAAGATGGATTTTTGTGGTTTGTAGGAAGAAATGATGACATTATAAAGAGTTCTGGATATAGGATTGGTCCTTTTGAGGTTGAAAGTGCTTTAATATCTCATCCGAGTGTTTTAGAATGTGCAATTACTGGTACTCCAGATGCTGTGAGAGGTCAAATTGTTAAAGCAACTGTTGTTCTTGCTAAAGAATATGAACCTTCCGATGAACTTAAAAAAGAACTTCAAAACCATGTTAAAAATGTAACTGCTCCTTATAAATATCCTAGAGTTGTTGAATTTGTAGATGAACTTCCAAAAACTATTAGTGGTAAAATTAGGAGAGTTCAGATAAGGAATGAAGATAAGAATAAATAGTTTATAATATATACATATAATTTATAAAACTGATAATATATAAAATAAATTTCTTTAAAAAATAAATTTTATTAAAAGTTTTATAAAAATATTAATTGAATTATTATTAAAATTATTATTAAAAGTATTATCAATTATATTATAAAGTATTATTGAGTGTATTAATGAAAATTATTATAAAAAACTAAATAATATTAATAGGTGTTTATATTGAATGATATAGTTAAAGATATTGGATTTAGGGTAAAAGAGCTTAGAAATCTTTCTGATATATCTATAAATCAAATTGCTGCTTATTTAGGTATTGATGAAAATGAATATCTAAACTATGAGTCTGGTGAAAAAGATATTCCTGTTGGTGTTTTATATGAGATATCTCAAATATTAAAGGTTGATATGGGGCTTTTAGTTTCTGGTGAAGAAACAAGAATGCATATTTTTAATATTACACGTGCTGGAAAAGGAATTCCAGTTGAAAGACGTGAAGGTTATAAATGCGAAAATTTAGCCGATAGATTTATTCATAAAAAACTTGAAACTTTGACAGTAACTGTTGAACCAAGTGATGAAAAGCCTACTATGAACCATCATCCAGGTCAAGAGTTTAATTATGTTTTAGAAGGCTCTTTAATGTTATATATTCATAATCGTGAGATTATTTTAAATGAAGGGGACTCAATATTTTTTGATTCAAATTATGAACATGCTATGAAAGCTTTGAATAATGAAAATGCTAAATTTTTAGCGGTTATTGCACAATAATTAGAATATATTAAGTATTTTATATTAATTAGATTATTAAATAAATTATGTTATTAAACATTTTTACTAATTATTAAATATTTTGGATTGATTAAATTATATTAATTTAGATTATATTTAGATTATATTTAGATTATATTTAAATTATATTTAAATTAGAATTTATTAAAGATATTAAAATTTTAACTATTTATAGAGGTACTTTATGTCATCACTTACTAAAAATTTTGTTAATAGGGTTGATTTTGAATCTTATGATGATTTCAAGGAAAATTTTGAATTTAAGATTCCAGAAAATTTTAACTTTGCATTTGATGTTGTAGATAGATATGCTGAGGAGGATCCAAATAAGATAGCTCTTATCTGGTGTAATGATCATGGAGATGAAGAAATTTTTACTTTTTCTGATATGAAGAAATATAGTAACAAAACAGCTAACTTCTTTAAAAGTTTAGGTATTAAAAAAGGAGATGCTGTAATGCTAACTTTAAAAAACCGTTTTGAATTTTGGTTTTCAATGATGGCTCTTCATAAAATAGGGGCAATACCTATACCTGCTACACATATGTTGAAAGTTAAGGATATGATTTATAGAATAGAAAGTGCTGATGTTGATATGATTTTATCCTTAGATGAAGGTGACTTAATCAAAGATTTTGTTGATGCAGAAAAATTAATCGATTCATCCAAACCAATTAAAAAGATTTTTGTTGGAGATAAAACGGGTAATAAAACTATTGATGGTTGGTTAAATTTTACTAATGGTATTAATGATGCGTCTGATATTTTTGATAGGCCTACAGGTGATGAATCTACTAAAAATAATGATAAATTTTTAATTTATTTTTCTTCTGGGACTTGTGGTCAACCTAAAATGGTTTTACATGATTTCACTTATCCTATTGGTCATATAATCACTGCAAAATATTGGCATAATGTTGTTGAGGATGGAATTCATCATACTTCTGCAGATACTGGTTGGGCTAAAACTAGTTGGGGATCTTTGTATGGTCAATGGATAGCTGGTACTGGACTATTTATTTATGATTATGATAGGTTTGATGCTTTAAATCTTCTTGAAAAGGTAAAAGAATATAAAGTAAATACTTTTTGTGCACCTCCTACTATCTATAGATTTCTTATAAAAGAGGATTTATCAGATTATGATTTTAGTAATTGGACTTATGCTACAACAGCAGGTGAACCACTAAATCCTGAAGTATTTAACAAGTTTTATGAAATTTCTGGACTTAAAATAAGAGAAGGTTTTGGTCAAAGTGAGACTGTAGTGATTATAGCTAATTTCGTATGGTTAGAACCACGTCCAGGGTCTATGGGTAAAATAGCTCCAACTTTTAATGTTGAAATTCTTGATAATGATGAAAATATTGTTGATATTGGTGATGAAGGTGAAATAACTATAAATGTCGCTAATGGTAATCCTACTGGATTATTTAATGAATATTACAAAAATCCTGAAAAAAATGCGGAATCATGGTATAATGGGCATTATCATAGTGGGGATACTGCTTGGATTGATGAAGATGATTATTTATGGTTTATTGGAAGGACTGATGATATTATAAAGAGTTCTGGATATAGAATTGGTCCTTTTGAAGTAGAAAGTGCTTTAGTTTCTCATCCAAGTGTTTTAGAGTGTGCAATCACTGGTTTTCCAGATCCTGTAAGGGGTCAGGTTGTTAAATCCACAATAGTCCTTGCAAAAGGTTATGAGCCATCAGAAGAGCTGAAAAAAGAGATACAAAATCATGTAAAACAAGTTACAGCTCCTTATAAATATCCAAGAATTATTGAATTTGTAGATGAGCTTCCAAAAACTATCAGTGGTAAAATTAAAAGAAAAGAAATTAGAATTGATGATGAAAATAAATAAATGAGTAATTAGTTTATTATTTGATGAATAATTAGAATTAATAATTAAAATTAATAAATAAAACTAATAATTAGAATTATAATTAGTAATAAAATTAGTAATAAAGTCATTAATATAATTAATAAAATTATAAAATTAATATTAGAATTGATAATTAGAGTTAATAATTAATTAATCTATAATAATTAGGTGTTAGAATTGACAAAATCTAAAGAGAGACCACAACCATTCCCTATTATTCATAAAGAAGAGTGTAAATCTTGTAATAGGTGTGTTATTTCGTGTAAAAATAATGCTCTTGAGTTAAGTAAGGATCTTAATGAAAGTGGTTATAATTATGTTGTGTATAAAGGGAAAGGATGTAATGGTTGTGGTGATTGTTATTATACCTGTCCAGAACCATTAGCTGTTGAAATTCATATACCTAAAAGGAAAAAATCTAAAAAAGAGGAGTGAAATTAAATGGCTAGTCAAATGATTAAAGGAAATACTGCAATTATTATTGGAGCCATGTATGCTGGTTGTGATTGCTTTTTTGGTTATCCAATAACTCCTGCTAGTGAAATATTGCATGAAGCTTCTAAATATTTTCCAATGGTTGGAAGAAAGTTTGTTCAAGCTGAAAGTGAAGAAGCAGCCATAAATATGGTTTATGGTGGTGCATCAGCTGGTCATCGTGTAATGACAGCTTCTTCTGGACCGGGAATTAGTTTAAAACAAGAAGGAATTACTTTCCTTGCAGGTGCAGAACTTCCATCAGTTATTGTTGATATTATGAGAGCAGGTCCTGGTCTTGGTAATATTGGACCTGAACAGGGAGACTACAATCAAATTGTTAAGGGTGGGGGTCATGGAAATTATAAAAATATTGTTCTTGCTCCAAATAGTGTTCAAGAAATGTGTGATCTTACAATGAAAGCATTTATGCTTGCTGATAAGTATAGGAATCCTGTAATCGTTTTAGCCGATGCTGTTTTAGGTCAAATGGCAGAACCTCTTCGTTTTCCTCAGGTATCAATAGATCATAAGCCTGATGATGATTGGGCAGTTCGTGGAAATAAAGAAACAATGGAAAATCTTGTAACTTCAATTTTCCTTGATTTTGATCAGCTTGAAAAATTTAATAATGATATCCAAGTTAAATTTGATGAAATTGAAAATAATGAAGTTGATTTTGAAGAATATATGATTTCAGGTAATGATATTGAAGATGCTGAAATAATTCTTGTAGCTTATGGTATTAGTAGTAGATTAGCTCGCTCTGCAGTTGATATTGCAAGGGAAAAATCTGGAATTAAGGTAGGTTTACTTAGACCAATATCTCTTTTCCCATTTCCAAGTAAAAGAATTGATAAATTAGCTAAAAAGGGTTGTGAATTTATATCTGTTGAAATGAGTAATGGTCAAATGAGAGAAGATATAAAATTGGCAGCTAATTGTGCAATATCTGATTGTAAAGATGTTCATTTAGTTAATAGAATGGGTGGGAATTTAATTGAGGTTAAAGACATCCTTGAAAAAATATATGACTTGGCTGAGTGTGAGAAGTGTAAAGTGAATTTAGCTAAGGAATATCCTGATGATGATGAAGATATAGACAAGTTTGATGAACCTTATATTGATTCTAATTATAAAGATGGAATTGATGAGGATGATATTAAATATCAAATTATTGATTAATTAATTGGGGTTTTAAGTATGGATTCTAATAACAATATTAATACTAATACTACTAGTAATACTAATAGTAATACAAATAATAAGTCTAATAATAATGTAAATAGCAATACTAATAACAATACTCTTAGAAATACAGACAGTAATACTAATAGTAATAATAGTAATAATAGTAATAATAATTATTTTGATAATGATTTTTATGAAACAAAAGTTATCAAAAAACCAGATTCTTTATATGATGAATTTTCTCGTAAAGGTGAATCTTTTACTAAGGTTACACATTATTGTGCAGGTTGTGGTCATGGTATTCTTCATAAACTTATTGGGGAAGCTATGGATGAACTTGAGATACAGGAAAGGGCTGTAATGATCTCTCCTGTTGGCTGTGCTGTGTTTGGTTATTATTATTTTAATTGTGGTAATGTACAAACTGCTCATGGAAGAGCTCCTGCTGTTGGTACTGGTATTTCTAGAGCTGAAGATAATGCTATTGTAATGTCTTATCAGGGTGATGGCGACTTAGCTTCTATTGGTTTAAATGAAACTATTCAAGCAGCTAATCGTGGTGAAAAATTAGCAGTATTCTTTGTTAATAATACTGTTTATGGAATGACGGGAGGTCAAATGGCTCCAACTACTCTTATTGGAGAAATAACTGTTACATCTCAATCTGGAAGGGATCCTAATTTCACTGGTTTTCCTATGCATATGTGTGAACTTCTTGATAATTTAAAAGCTCCTGTTTTTATTGAAAGAGTTTCTCTTGCTGATGTAAAATCTATTAGAAAAGCTAAAATTGCTGTTAAAAAAGCTTTGAGAATCCAAAAAGAAGGTAAAGGTTATTGTTTTATTGAAATTCTTTCTCCTTGTCCTACTAATTTAAGACAAGATGCTGAAGGTGCTGAAAAATTTATTAAGGAACAAATGGAGAAAGAATTCCCAGTTAAACGTTTTAGAGATTTATCTAAAGAAAGAGAAAAAGTTGAAAGAGGATCTTCAGATTTTTCTATTGAGAGTTTGGATAGTATATTTAACATTGATAGAGAAAATCCTATTGAAACTAAAATCGATCCTGAATTTAAACCTGTAAATATAAAAATTGCAGGTTTTGGTGGTCAAGGAGTACTTAGTGCAGGTCTTACTCTTGCTCAAGCCGCTTGTAATGATGGAAAGAATGTTTCATGGTATCCTAGCTATGGTCCAGAACAAAGAGGAGGGACTTCCAATTGTTCTGTGGTTATATCTGGTGATGTAATTGGATCTCCTGTTGTAGATAAATGTGATGTTCTTATTGCTCTTAACAGACTAGCACTTGAAAAATTTACTCCTTATATTAAAGATAAGGGTATTATTCTTTATGATTCTCGTGTAGATGATTTTGAAATTGATAAATTAGATAATTTTGAAGTTATAAAGGATAAAAAAATAAAATTAATTCCAGTTCCTGCATTAGATATAGCTAATTCTCTTGGAAATTCGAAAGCTTTTAATACTGCTATTTTAGGTACACTTATGGAAATAGGAACTATAATTTCAGAAGATGCTTATAAAGAGGGAATAAGAGAGATATTTTCTTCTAAACCTAAATTAATTCAGTTAAATATTGATGTTTTAGAGGCTGGAGCTAAATGGATGAGAGAACATTTAGATGATTATTTGTAGTTTGATTGATTATTAATAATTTGATGATTGTTAATAGTTTTTGATTAATTGTTTATATTATTATATTTGAAAGTATTATTTAGAGTGATTAAATGTCTTATAAAAAGTTAGCTAAAAGTTTTTTAGATTCTGCTAATGTTTCTATTGGGGATACCGTTAAAGTTGAGAAAAATAAAGTTTTCTACGAAGGTATGTTGCTTGATAGATCTGAAGATTCTGATGATGGATATATTGTTTTAAAGCTTGATAGTGGATATAATTTAGGAGTTAATATTTCAGATGCTAAAATTGAATTAATAAAAAAAGGTAAAGAACCTAAAATTCAATTTGACTCATTAAAGATTGAAGAAGATACTAATAAGATGGATATATCCATAATATCTACTGGAGGCACTGTTTCTTCTGTGATAGATTATAAAACAGGAGCAGTTCATCCAGCTTTTACTGCTGATGATTTGCTTCGAGCTAATCCTGAACTTTTGGATATTGCTAATTATAAAGTAAAAGCTCTTTATAATATTTTAAGTGAGAATATGAAGCCTGAGTATTGGGTAGAAGCAGCGAATTCTATAGCTAATGAAATTTCTGATGGTGTTGATGGTGTAGTTGTAGCTCATGGAACTGATACTATGCACTATACTTCAGCTGCTCTTAGTTTTATTTTGGAAACACCAGTTCCTGTTGTTGTTACAGGTGCTCAAAGAAGCTCTGATAGACCTTCTACCGATGCTTATCTAAATTTATTTAATTCTATCGGTGCTGCTAAATCTGAAATTGCTGATATTACTGTTTGCATGCATGAAGGATTGGATGATGGTTATTGTTGCTTACATAAAGGAACAAAAGTCCGTAAGATGCATACAAGTAGAAGAGACACTTTTAGAAGTATTAATTCTGAGCCTATAGCTAGGTTAAAGGATTCTAAAATAATTAATATAAATCCAAATGTTGATTATAATAAAAGGGACTCTAGAGATTTAATCTTAAGAGATAAACTAGAGTCTAAAATAGCAATTATAAAAAGTTTCCCAGGAATTAAAAATGAACTAATTGATTATCATATTGATAAAGGTTTTAAAGGATTGGTTATTGAAGGGACTGGACTTGGTCATGTTCCAGATTATATGCTTGATTCAATTAAAAGAGCAAATGATGAAAATATCCCTATTATTATGACTTCTCAGTGTTTATATGGTAAAGTAAATATGAATGTATATAGTACTGGAAGAAAGTTGATTAATGCTAATGTTATATCTGGTGGAGATATGACTCCTGAAGTTGCTTATGTTAAACTTTGTTGGGCCTTAGGTCAAAATGATAAATTTGATGAAGTTAAAAATATTATGGAAACTAATATTGCTGGAGAATTATCTGAAAAATCTTCTTTAAAATACTTTTTAAATTGATTGTAAACATATTAGTTATATTAATATTAATTTAATATTATTCTAATATTACTTTAATTATAAGATATTATCAGTTTATAAGATATTTATTAGTTTATAAGATACTTGTTAATTTATTTAAAATATTTTTTAATTTAACTATGTATATATTTAAATCTTTATTTAAAAATATTATAGCTATACTTTAGCTAGTGATTGTTTAATTATTTATGGTTATGTGATTTTATGGATTGGAGTGAATTAGGTCTTAAAATGGGATTAGAGATTCATCAACAGTTGAATACTAAGAGCAAGTTGTTTTGTCCTTGTGAAACTGAACTTGTAGATGAAATGTTTGATGAGGAAATAAAAAGAAATTTAAGGCCTACTCAAAGTGAATTAGGTCAAATCGATAGGGCTGCTCTTCAAGAATCTTTTAGGAAGATGAAATTTAATTATGAGGCTTATTATTATCATACATGTCTTGTTGAAACAGATGATGAGCCTCCTCATAGTTTAAATCAGGAGGCTTTAGAGCTTTCTATGGTCATAGCTACTCTTTTAAATATGCAAATTGTGGATGAATTTCACACGATGAGGAAACAGGTTATTGATGGAAGTAATACTGGTGGATTTCAACGTACTGGACTTGTAGCTACTAACGGATACCTTGATACTCCTCATGGTAGAGTAAATATTGAAAATCTTTGTTTAGAAGAAGATGCTTCTAAAAGAATTGCTATTGATATTAAAAATAATCAAAGTACTTCTGCTGAGTATTATACTCATTTTAGACTTGATAGGTTAGGAATTCCTCTTGTTGAAATTACTACTGATCCTTCAATACATCATCCTGAACAGGTGAAAGAAGTAGCTTATGCTTTAGGTCAAGTTTTAAGAAGTACTAATGTTAAAAGAGGGCTTGGAACTATAAGACAGGATTTAAATATCTCAATAGCTAAAGGGGCTCGTTGTGAAATAAAGGGTGTTCAAAACCTTGATTTAATGCCTAAAATTGTTGAAAATGAAGTTCAAAGACAATTAAAACTTATTGAAATTAGAGAGGAACTTGAAAAGCGAAATGCAAAGGTTCTTGATGAAATTCATGATTTAAATATTATTTTTAAAAATAGTTCTTCAAAGATTATTTCTGGAGCAGAATCTGTAAAATGCGTTGTTTTAAAGGGTTTTGCTGGTTTAGTTGGTGAAGAGGTTCAAGAAGGGCGAAGATTTGGAACTGAAATTGCCAGTTATGCTAAAAAAAGAGGAGTTTCTGGTATTTTTCACACTGATGAGCTTCCTGCTTATGGTATCACTGCAGAAGAAGTTGAATCCATGAAAAGTCATTTAAATGTGGATGATGGTGATGCAATAATTATAGTTGCTCATAATGAGGAAATTGCTATTTCTGCATTAGAAGAAGTTATAAGACGAGCAAATATGGCATTTGAAGGTGTTATTGAAGAAACTAGAAAATCTCTTGATGATGGAAATACTGAATATATGAGACCTCTTCCTACTTCTAGTAGAATGTATTTAGAAACTGATATTCCCTTGTTTAAAATTGAAGAGGATTCTATAGAAAATATTAAGAATAATTTACCAGAGCTTCCTGATGTGAAAAAAGAAAGAATTATAAAAGAATATAGTTTAAGTGATGATCTGGCTAATCAGTTAGTTAGAAGGTTAAGAGCTGATGATTTTGAATATATTGTTTCAAAAATTGAAGGTTCTAATATTGATTCTACAACTATAGCCTCTGTTTTAGCTTATGATCTGAGAGAAATAAAAAGAGAAGGATACAATATTTCAAATGTTAATAATGAATCATTAATATCTATTTTTAATCTTCTTGCTGATTCAAAAATATCTAAAGATGCTGTAAACAAGATTATTATTGCAATATCTGAAAACCCTACTTTAGATCCAGAAGAAATAGCTAAAAATAATAACCTTTTAGTTCTTGATGAAAATGAGGTTCTGAGTATTATTGAGGATATAGTTGCTAAAAATAGTTCTATGGTTGAAGAAAGAAAAATGGGTGCTATGGGCCCATTGATGGGAATGGCTATGGGAAAACTTAAAGGAAAAGCTGATGGAAAACTTGTAAATAAACTTCTTAAGAATGAGATAGAAAAATTAATTTAATTTAAATTATATAATTAAAATATTATATAATTAAGAGAATTAAGAAATTACACTATAATAAAATATTATTATAAAGTTTATAATATTATTATAATATTTATACTATTATTATCAATATCTATATTATTAATAATATTTATAATATTAATATCTATAATATTTATATTATTATTTGTAATATTTATATTATTATATATATTATTTGTATTATTATTTGTAATATTTGTATATTGTTGTTTATTAATTACTATTAATTATATTTATTAAACTTATTAGGCTTTATAAAAATATTAAATATGGGGTTTAGGATAAAATGGAAAAATATGATATTATAATCATTGGTGCAGGTCCTGGAGGATTAACAGCAGGATTATATGCTGGAAGACAAGGAACAAAAACTTTATTATTAGATAAAGGTCTTGCAGGTGGTGCAGGATTAATGGTTCCTTCAATGGAAAATTATCCTGGTTTTGAGCTAATAGCGGGTATGAGTTTAATAGCTAAAATGAAAAAACAGACTGAAAAAAATGTAAATATTAATGAAATGGAGAATGTTGAGTCTATAAAAAAAATTAATAATGGATTTATAATTAAAACTTCTGAAACTGAATACCATGCTAAATCACTTATTTTAGCAACTGGAGCTACTCATAGAAAATTAGGTGTTCCTGGTGAAGATGAATTTAAAGGCCTTGGTGTTTCTTATTGTGCTACTTGTGATGGATTACTCTATAAAGATAAAGATATTTTGATGATTGGTGGGGGAAATAGTGCTCTTCAGGAAGCTATATTCTTACATAATGTTGGATGTAATGTTACAATTGTTCACAGACGTGATAAATTTAGAGCTGAAAAATATCTTCAAGATAAGATTGATGAAAAACAGATACCTGTTATTTGGGATTCTGTTGTTGAAGAAATAAAAGGTAATCAAATGGTTGAGTCTGTAGTTTTATCAAATAAAAAAGATGGTTCTAAAGAAGAATTAAAAGTCCAAGGAATTTTTATAGCTATCGGAGATACTCCTTCAAGCGAATTAGCTAAAGAATTAGCTGTTAATGTTGATAAATATAATCATATAATTGTTGATAAAACCCAAAAGACAAATGTTGATAATGTTTATGCTATTGGTGATGTGACTGGTGGTGTAAAGCAATGGGTTGTTGCTTGTGGTGAAGGTGCAATAGCTGCCACTTATGCTTATCAAGGTCTTGAACACACTAATAATAGAGATATAAATTAAAAATAAAATATTATGGATTAATAGAATTAGATATGATTAAGTAAAAGATTGTATATAATCATATAATAATTGTTATTAACCTATTTCATTTTATATTAATCATGCTACTAATTTATTTTAAAAATTATTTAAAAATTAAAAAATTAAAAGAATTATTAAATAAGTTAAAAGAGTTATTAAGTATTTTAATCCTAATACTTTTTGTATTGGTTAGATTTAAAATAGCTGTATATTAAGAAAGCTATTATTAAAACTATTATAATTGGCAAAAGTATTGGTATTATCCATAAAAATATATAAACAATTAAAGCCCCAATTAAAACGGCTACTATCATATATATTAAATCTTGAAGTTCCATGCATATTTTATTTATAGAAAGTAGTATATAAATAATTTGAATTTAAGAGAGTATAAGAAGTTTATTATAATAATCATTAAGAATTAAACGTAATATTCTTAATAATATAAACTATTAATTCTATACTAAAGCATTGTATAATTAGTATTATATAATTAATTATAATATATAATGTAATTAATCACTGTATAATTACTGTATATTAATATTATATAATGAATTAATTTTAGTGTAATGCATTAACTATATAATAACCAAGATCATAATATTAATATTATGATAAAATTAATTCATAATTATTAATCTTGGATTGATATTTATTCTTTGATTAATATTTATATTTAATAAAACATTATCAAATACTTTTAAAATAATATTTAAAGAGTAAAAACATGAAAATTTTAATTATTAACAACAAAGGCCAATATAATCATAGAATTGGCAGAAGTTTAAGATATTTAAATATTCCTTATGAACTAATTCCAAATAACCTTTCAATAGATGAAATTAAGGAAAAAGAACCTATGGGTCTGATCTTTGGAGGAGGTCCATCTATTGAGGAATCAGAAAATAGTTTAGAATATATTAATAACATTGATGATATTAATGTTCCTGTTTTAGGAATATGTTTAGGTCATCAGCTAATAGCTAAATCATTTGGAGGAAAGGTTTCAAGTTCTTCAACAGAAAGCTATGCTCAAATTGATATAGAGATATTGGATGAAAATAAGCTTTTTAAAGGAGTTTCCTCACCTATGAAAGTTTGGACTTCTCATAAAGATGAAGTTAAAACCTTACCAAGAAATTTTAAAACATTAGCTAAATCGTCTATATGTGATATTGAAGCTATGAAACATGAGAAAAAAGATATTTATGGTATTCAATTTCATCCTGAGGTTCATCATACTCCTGAAGGGGAACTTATCTTTAAAAATTTCCTTGAAATATGCGAAAATAATTTGTAATAAATTTTCAAGAATTTAATATTATTAGTATTATTATTTTTAATAATGCATTTTATAATCTAATGTTATTATAAACATAAAATATTAGGTTATTCGATAAAATATATAATTAAATAAAATGATAATCAAAATATTATATATTAATATTATATAATATTAAATAGTAATATCATATATTAATTTACTAAACAATAATATTATATATTAATTTATTTATATTAATTTATAGTATTAAATTTTGTATTATTAGTAATAATTATTATTGTCTATTATTTAATATTATTATTTAATACTATTATTCAATACAATTTAATAATATTTAATCTATTATCCTTAATTAGATATATAACCGAGGTATAACAATGATCGATAATGTTGAAGAATTAAAAAATAAAGCAGTAGATTATAAACAAGAAATCAAAAGAGAAGGTTTATCAATTGTAATAGGAGATTCTGAAGAAAATTTTAGAATTTCTGGAATTGGTGAAAAGGCAGTTAAAATAGAAAAATTTATTAAATATGAAGATATGATTGAAGCTTTAGAACTTGGAAGAGATGATAGTATTGAAATAGCTATAAAAAAAGTTATTGAAGATTTTGAACCTTCTGAAGATAAAGAATAATTTTAAAATAAATTATATGTAAGATTAACTACTTTATGTATTCATAGATTTTATATAATAATATATTTTTATTATATAATTTTATGTATATCTAGTTATTTTACTAATTTATTAATAATTCATTATTAATTCATTATTAATTTATATGTCTAATTGTCTATTTTTTATATTATTACAGTTTAAAATAATAAAATCAAGATTTAATCCATGTTTATTTTATTAATTTGAAATCAAAATAATTTTAAATCATAATTTTAAAATAAAAATACATATATTAAATATGCTAATAAAATAACAATTATTACTGGAGCTAACCACCTTAATATTTTATATGTAACATATGCTAAAAAAAGACAAACTAAAATAACTAATATGTTTTCTATTGTAATCATATATAAAAGTAGGTTATTAAATAATATAAATCTTTTTAATGATTATTTTATTGATTTCTAATATCTTATTTATAATATATTTCATTTAGGAGATATTCATTTAGGAGATATTTCATCTATAAAGTATTTCAGTTATGAATTATTTTAATTATGAATTACTTTATTTAGAAAATATTTTATTTATGAGATAATTTATTTAGGAAATATATAATCTAAATAATTTTTTATTTAGTATTAAATTATTTTTGCTAGTACTTTTTATTTACTATCTTTTTTTGTTTTATAAAAAATTATTTTTTATTTAGTAATATATTTTTATATTATGTTTTCATAATATACATTTAGAATATATTTAGAATACATTTTAAATATATTTTAAATATTTTTATAAAAATTTATCTTTATATAAAAATTTATATTTGTATATAAATTTATCTTTATATATTATTTTAAAAATTTTGAATATTATATACTCATAGGTGTCATTAATGATTAGTCCATCTGAATTTATAAAGGAATCTATTGAAAATATTAAAAATGAAATTAACAATGAAAAAACTATTATAGCATTATCTGGTGGTGTAGATAGTTCAGTATGCTCTGTATTAGTTAAAGAAGCTATTGGTGATAATTTAGTAGCTGTTTTTGTTGATCATGGTCTTCTTCGTGAAGGTGAAGTTGAAGAAGTTTGTAAAACTTTTGAAAATAGGCTTAATTTTGTTTATGTTGATGCAAAAGATGAATTTTTAAATGCTCTTTATGGAGTAGATGATCCAGAAGAAAAAAGAAAAATTATTGGGAAAGTCTTTATCGATGTTTTTGAAAGAGAAGCTGAAAAAATTGAGGCTAAATTCCTTGTTCAAGGAACAATAGCTCCAGATTGGATTGAAAGTGAAGGTAAGATTAAATCTCACCATAATCTTGCTTTGCCTGGGGGAATGGTTTTAAAAGTTGTTGAACCTGTTCGTGATTTATATAAAGATGAAGTTAGAGAAATTGGGCTTGAACTAGATCTTCCAGATGAACTTGTTTTTAGACAGCCTTTCCCAGGACCCGGACTTGCAGTTAGGGTTGTTGGTGAGCTTTCAGAGGAAAAATTAGAGATTTGTAGAAAAGCTGATGCAATTGTTAGGGAAGAAATAATAAAAAATGGGCTTGATAAAGAATTATGGCAATATTTTGCAGTTCTTACTGATACTAAAGTTACTGGTGTAAAAGGCGATCAAAGAGACTTTGGATATTTAGTGGTTTTAAGAATGGTTGCATCAGTAGATGCTATGACAGCTTATGTCCCAGAATTACCATGGAATGTTATTAGATCTATATCTAAAAGAATAACTTCTGAAGTTTCTGAAGTTACTCATGTTTCTTTATCTATAAGTGATAAGCCACCAAGTACAATTGAGTTTGCATAGGATATATATTTATATATCTATCAAAATCTTTATCAAGATATTTATTATATCATTTATTATAATATTTATTAAAATATCTATTAAAATTATTAAAAGATTTATTAATGTACTATTAATAATTAATATACTATAATATATTACTAATATTATAAGATATTATATAATTAAAATGAGTATGAATATTATTAGTATATTGTATTATTATTAGTATTATTCCTATTTATTATAATGTATTATTATACTGCATTATTTTATGTATTACTTATAATGTATTATTATTTTTACTACATTATATAAATAAAACAATTAAATTATATTCAAAACACATATATTAATAAAAATATTATATAAAGGAATATTTGAAAGAATTATATTAAACTGATTAAAGGAAGATAATATGGAGTCTGAAAAACACAAGTATTGTATTTATTGTGGAGAAAAGATCTCTGCTGATGCTGAAAAATGTGAACATTGTGGAAATTGGTTTGAAAGAATTTCAGTATCTAGAAATCATATTCAAAACAATTATGTTTCAAAAGATAATTTAAAGGAAGATAATGATTTAAAAAATGGAAATACTAATGATATTCATATTAATGATATTGGGGATAAATCCGAGTCTTTTTCAGAATCTAATTCTGTTAATAATTATAATAAAAAGAATTTTCCTGAATATTCAAATATTCTTCCAATAAGAAGACTTTTACTTTTAATGGCTTTTACATTAGGCTTATATTCATTTTACTGGGTTTATAAGACTAATTGTTATTTAAGAGATGATCTTGGTAAGGATGTTAGTCCAGGTATAAGAACATTTTTAATGATAATTCCTATAGCTAATATAGTAGTTTTTTATCAAACCTTAGAAGATATGAGCCAGTTTATTAAACAAGAAAAAATTGAATCTTCTTATTCTTCAGGTTTAAATGTGTTAACTTTAATATTTTCTAATTTTCTTCCATTTATAGGAGTAGTACTATCTTTCTGGGTATATACAAATGTTCAAGAGAGTATTAATGAATTTTGGAGGATTAAACAATCTAACCTTCCTGTCAGAAGGGAATTTAGTAATTCTGAAATATTGGTGATGATTTTAGGAGCTATATTTTGGTTAGTGTTTTTTATATTCTATATTGGATTTCTAGCTTATGCTGGATCAATGGTTTAAATCTAATCAATGGTTTAAATTTTTAAATAACTATTTTATTTTCTATTTTTTTATTATAGTTGGTTATATAAATGGATTTATTACTTATTCAATCTCAAGAACATGAAACTCTTCCTTTAGCTGAGTTAAAAGCTGTTTTGACTTGTGAAAATATTGATTGTGATGTTGAGGTTATAACTCAAGGATTAATTTTACTAAAATCATTAAATGAATTGGATTTTTATAAAAATTACAAGACATTGGTTAGAAGATTAGCTTATACTCATGAAATTCATGAGCTTATATTAAGAACAGATTTAAATAATCTTGAAAGTGGTTTTAACTCTGTTAATTGGAATGATTATATTGAAGAGGATTTTGTAGTTAGAATTAAAAGGTTTGAAAAAGTCAATATTGATACAACAGATGTTGAACGAAGACTAGGTCATTTAATTTTATCTTCAAATAATACTGCTTCTGGTACTTCTGGAAAAACTGATGTGGCTGAATTAAAAGTTAATTTAAATAACCCAAAATCATTTATTAGGGTTGTAGCTACTCAAAAAGAAGTTTTTATTTGTATTGAAAAATTTAAACTTAATAAAAAACATTTTCAAAATTTAAAACCTCATAAACGTCCTTTTTTTTATCCAGGTTCTATGAGTCCTAAGCTTGCTCGTTGTATGGTTAATTTATCACATATAAAAGAAGATCAGCTTCTTCTGGATCCTTTTTGTGGTACTGGGGGTATTCTTATTGAAGGTGCTATGATAGGTACTAAGCTTATTGGTTCTGATATTAATTGGAAAATGAAAAATGGAACACTGATAAATCTTGATTATTGTAGTAATCTTGATTATTGTGATATTTGTGAAAATGATTATGAGGCTCATCATATTGATGTTCGTGAGTTGAAACTGTATAAAAAGGTGGATGCTGTTGTTACTGATCCTCCTTATGGTATTTCAACTTCTACTGGTGGTGAAAAAAGTGGTAAGATATTTCACCAGTTCCTTGAATCAATAGATTATAACATGAAAGAAAATGCATATTTATGTATAGCTCATCCTCACTATCTTGATATAGATCCTTTCTTAAATGAGCTTGGCTTCAAATTATTAGAGAGGCATAAGATTAAAATGCATAAAAGTTTGACTCGTATTATTTCTGTTATTAAAAAAACCAATTAAATAATTTATTTCTTTTAAATATTTTTAATTTTTAATTTTAATATTTTTATTATTTTTAATATTTTCACTTTTAATATTTTTATTTTTAGTAATTTTATTATTTTTAATTTTAGTGTTTTTAATTTTATTATTTTTATTTTTAGTATTTTTATTATTTTTAATTTTAGTGTTTTTAATTTTATTATTTTTATTTTTAGTATTTTTATTATTTTTAATTTTAGTGTTTTTAATTTTATTATTTTTATTTTTAGTATTTTTATTATTTTTATTTTTAGTGTTTTCACTTTTATTATTCTTATTTATATTATTTTTAATAAATTATATTATAATGTAATTATAAAATAGAATTATTAGAAATATGAAATAGAGTTAATAGAAATAAAATTTAAATGTAATATATATGAAATATAGAATATATGAGATATAGATAAAATATATGAAATTTAAAATGTAATATTAAAATAAAATATATACAATATAAATAAATACACCTTTAGGGGATTAGATGAAAATAAAAGTATTAGACACTACTCTTCGTGATGGGGAGCAAACTCCTGGAATATCGCTCACAGCCAGTGAAAAGTTAAGAATAGCTACAAAACTCGATGAAATTGGGGTTAATATTATTGAAGCAGGTTCGGCTATTACTTCTCAGGGTGAAAGAAAATCTATTAAAGAGATAACAAGTGAAGGTCTTAATGCTGAAATAGCTAGTTTTGCTCGTGCTGTTAAAGTAGATGTCGATGCTGCTTTGGAATGTGATGTTGATAGTGTGCATCTTGTTGTTCCAACTTCTAACCTTCATATAGAACATAAACTTAAAAAATCTAAGGAAGAAGTTTTATCACAAGCAATTGATGCTAGTGAATATGCTCTTGATCATGGATTGATAGTAGAATTATCTGCTGAAGATGCAACTAGAAGTGAAATGAAGTTTTTAAAGGAAATTTTTAATCAAGGTGTTGATGTAGGAGTACAAAGAATTTGTGCTTGTGATACTGTTGGAATGCTTACTCCTGAAAAGTCTTTTGAATTTTATAAGGAGTTAAGCACTATTAATGCACCTTTGAGTGTTCATTGTCATAATGACTTTGGCTTAGCTGTAGCTAATACTCTTGGAGCGATTCGTGCTGGAGCTACTGAATTTCATTGTACTGTAAATGGAATTGGTGAAAGGGCAGGAAATGCTTCTCTTGAAGAGATTATTGTTTCATTAAAAACACTGTATGGTAAAGGTCAAAATTATACAATTGAAGATAATGATTCTTCAATTTATAAAACAGATATTAATATTCAAGAACTTTATTCAACATCAAAACTGGTATCTAGACTTACTGGTGTTTATCTTCAGCCTAATAAAGCTATTGTTGGTGAAAATGCTTTTGCTCATGAGTCTGGAATTCATGCTGATGGTGTAATTAAAAATGCTGCTACTTATGAACCAATAGTTCCAGAACTTGTTGGTCATAAACGAAAATTTATAATGGGAAAACACATTGGAACTAAGGGATTGAAAAACAATCTTGATGAGCTTGGAATAAAAGCTAATGATGAACAATTTAAAGAGATCTTTGAAAAGGTTAAATCTTTAGGTGATATGGGTAAATGTGTTACTGATGTTGATTTACAAGCTATAGCTTATAATGTTTTAGAGTTAAAAAGAGAACAAAAAGTTAAACTTGAAGAAGTTACTATTGTTTCTGGAAATAAAGTTATCCCAACTGCATCAATAAAGCTTAAAATTGATGATAAAGATATTTTAGAGGCTGGTGTTGGTATTGGTCCTGTTGATGCTGCTATTGTAGCTGTTAAAAAGGGAATATCTGAATTTGCAGATGTTGAACTTGAAGAATACCATGTTGATGCGATTACTGGCGGTACCGACGCTTTAATTGATGTTATTGTTAAGTTAAGGCTAGGTGATAAGATAATTTCTGCAAGAAGTACACAACCTGACATTATCAATGCTAGTGTTGAAGCTTATTTAAGTGGTGTAAACAGACTTTTAGAAGATGTTGAATGAGTAGAAATCTTCAATTTTTTGTTAAATGGTGTTATTTTGAGAAATAATAGTGAATTGAAATATAATGGAGAAAATATAAATGAATTAAAGCTTTTTGAAACTCTTGGAATTGAAGATAATATTGAAATAGTTGGATTTAAAGGTAATATAAAGAACATTCCTAAAATTTTAGAAAAAGTTGATTTGATAAAGGATAATTGTTGTGATGGTTGTATAATTCAATTAATGGATGCAACTGCAATAGCTGGAAAAAAACATCTGTTTCATGGAGTAATTCATGCTATTTTAGCTTTTAAAAGAGGTACAAATTTAGCTAATGATTTAGGGATTGAAATTGTTTTAAGAACATCAGCTCAAAGACAAATATCAAAAGCTTTGGATGTTTTAGGTTTAAAAGAAAAACAGATGGATATGGCTATTGTTTTAGTTAATTGTCCTGATTATTTTATTGAAGAGTTATCTGAAATATTTATTAGAGATGATATTGTTTTAAAACCAAACTTATCTATACTTAAAGAAATATATAATATTCCAGAGGAAGAATTAGCTATTATGGCTGTTGATGATATTTTAATTGATAGAACTTCAGCTTTAATAGTTGAGCTATGATTCTTTCTAGTTTTTTAATTTTTTAGTTTTTATTTTTTAATTAAATAATGAATTTAGAAGGAATATCTAAATATTCTATGTTAAACTTTCATTTTGAAGTTTTATTAGTTTAATATACTGATTTTTACGTAATTTTTTAATGTTGATACTACTAGTGAACTAGCTTTTGGATGTGAAAACTTAGGATTACCAGTAGAAGAAATAGAAAGAAGAATTAATAAGGTAGTTTCTGATTTTCAAATAGAAACTCTTTTAAATAAAAGTATTTTCAAATTATCTGGTGGTGAAAAACAAAAAATAGCATGTGCCTCAATTTCAGCTTGCTTTCCAGAAATTTTGCTTCTTGATGAACCTTCATCTAACCTTGATTCTAAATCAACATGGGACTTAAGAAAAATGATTCTTTCTTGGAAAAAAATGGGTAAAACGGTTATCATAGCAGAGCATAGGCTATATTTTTTAAAAGATATCATTGATCGTATGATATATATGAAAGATGGAGAAATTCAAAGAATAATATCCAATGAAGAGTTTAACTTAATGGATAATAAATCTTTTTTAAATTTAGGAATTAGAGCATTATCTTTAAATAATCTAACAAAAAATAAAAAGAATATTTTTGATGAAATAAATGAACATAATATTAAAAATTCTAGTAAAGAACATAATATAAAAGATTCACAATCAAAACATTATTTCACATTAAAAAATTTTAAATTTTCATATGGCAAAATGTTAGCTATAGATATAAATTCAATTAAAATTCCTAAAAATGAAATAATAGCTATTATTGGAGATAACGGTGCTGGTAAATCCACATTTGCAAGATGTTTATGTGGTTTAGAGCGTAAATGTAAAGGAACAATAAATATTAATGGAAAAAATCTTAAATCAAAAAATAGGCTTAGAATTTCATACATGGTAATGCAAGATGTTAATCATCAGCTATTTGCAGAGAGCGTATTAGATGAAATTTTTTTAAGCTTGGATTATAATGATCATATTAATAAACAGAACTTAATGAATAAAGAAAAAAGAGAGATAGCTGAAAATATTTTAAAAAAGCTTGATTTATTACAATTAAAGGATGCACATCCAATGGCTTTATCTGGTGGGCAAAAACAAAGAATAGCTATAGGTAGTGCAATAGCTTCTAATAAAGAAATAATAATTTTTGATGAACCAACAAGTGGTTTAGATTTAAAACATATGAAAGAAGTAGCTAATAATATAAAAAATCTTCAAAAAAGAGGAATTAGCTCTTTTATTGTTTCTCATGATCTTGAACTTATTTTAGAATGTTGTAATTATGTTATACATTTTGAAGAAGGAAAGATAATTGATAAATATTATATTGATGATGAAGGAGAAAGAAAATTAAAAGAATTTTTTATTCCAAGTTTCTAATCTGCAATTTTTTCTAAAGCAATACTATAACTATAGAATATTTTTGCTCCTTTAGAAGTTTTAAATCCTTCTTCTTTGATTAATCTAACAGATTTTTCAAAATTTTCTTTAGAAACATGACCTTTAGGTTCTATGATTAGAATTTTACCTTCATTTTTCAATAAATTTTTTAATTCTCCTAAAAACTTTCTTTTATTTGATACTTCATGTAACATATAAAAGATTAAAATGAAATCAAATTTTTCTGAAAGACCAATACTATCTTTTTGAGTTTTATGAAGTTTTATAATCTCTTTTAAATGATTATTTTTTATTTTATTTTCTACTTTAACTAGCATTTCTTCTTGTAAATCTGCTGCAACTACTTTTCCAGATTCACCAACTAAATTTGCCATTTCTAATGTGAAAAACCCAGGTCCACAACCTAAATCAAGAACATTCATTCCTTTATCAATATAAGGACTTAATATTTTATTTGGATTTTGAAACAATTTACGAATTTTAGAATCGAAAAAACCAGCTCTCTTATAAGAACAAACATCTTCATTGACCATAATATATCACCATAACAACAAATATAATTACAATAACTCTACTACTAAAATTCAAATGATTAATTTATACATGTATATAAAACTTTATTCTTTTTTCATTGATATTTCTGAACAATTCTGATGATTTCATCTAAATTTTCTTTTTTAAGGGATTTAGTATCTAAATTTTTAATTTCAATGGCTATTCCCTTTTCTTTCACCCGGTTATAGTTTGGACATTTAGTTATAAACGTTCGCCCACCTAGATCAAATTCTCCTTTTAGATTTTTATATAATTCATGATGATTATCACTAGCTAATATAACGTTAGTTCCCCTTTTTTTTTGATGTATAATATTATCAAGATTATTTTTAATATAACTTGTAGCTTGAATTGTCTTTTTTAGATTGTTTTCTGCAAAATCTATCTCAGTATAAATAGCTTTTTTTGTAATATTATTAGATTTAAATACTTTTAATAGAAGTTTTGATTTTTTAAAAATCTCCTTATTGTTGGTGGTTATAAAACCACCATCATTAACATTAATCACCTTTGGTGATGAAGTTGAAACTATTATAATATCTGAATACTTTCCATTAGCTAATTTCTTCTCAAAGTCACATATTCCTCCTGATGCATCTTCAACAAGAGTAATATCATTTTTTCGAGACCAATTACTTATTTTTTTCATTGGTTGTTCTGCTGTATATCCTGCAAAACTAGTTAAGAATATAGCTGAAGTTCCATTATTATTAATATAATGGTTTTTTTCTAGAAACTCATCTAATTTTTCCTGAGTTATTATCCCCAAATCTGTTTTAATTGTTAGTATTTCTTTATTTAGGAATTTAGCTATTTGTTTAAAACCATGCCAAGCTCCTTGATCCGGTATTATTATTGGGCCTTTAATTGCATTCATAGCTACCATTATAGCTGCATTTCCACTATTTACAATTTCACAATAGCTATGATCTGTTTTTGAACATATTTTAGCCTTAATATCATTATCATTATTATTTTTATTTTCAAAATTTAGTGAATCTTTTATTGTTGCTTCCATTGCTTCTTTTGTTTTTTTTGAAGATTCTTTGTATAATAGATTCATTTTTTGGCCTTTTTATAAATTTTTTAATTTTCCCTAAACTAAATAATTAATTAAACTACATGTTGTAGTCTATATTTTATACATATCATATTTTCTATAATCACATTTTCTGTAATCACATTTTTATTTAATTATAAAATTTTTATTTTTTAATTTTAAAAAAGAAGTTTTTATTTAATTTTAAAAATTTTTTTATTTTTTGTAAAATTAAGAAAGCTTTGATTTTTTAATTATTAGAAAATATTATTAAACGAAGATAGATTCTTATTTTATTAGTTTATACTTTCTTAAATTTATTTTATAATTCAAAATTCTTACATTTGATGTTTAACATCTTTTTTAAAGAATGCATCTAATGTTGTTTGTCTTGATTGTAATAATTCTTTTAAGAGTTCACTTGTTTTAACATACTTATTCACTGGGATTTTAAGCTTTGTTCCTATGTATTCGAGCGATTGTTTTAAACTTTCAAATTCTTTATAGGGTTGTTCCATTGCATATTTAACATTTTCTCTGACATTGAAAACTCCAAGAGGAACATAACCAGAGTAAGCTTCTCTAAGAACAATAGCTCCTGCTTGCTTTTTTTGTTTAGCTAATGAGTCTAATACTGCCATTTTACAAGTATAATAACATCCTCCAACACTGGAATACTCTTTTTTATCTGTATTGGTTTCATAATCTGAAAAGATCATTTCTTCTTTTCCAAGTATTTTTATAAATGCCTCCATCCATTCATATTGCCATTCCAGTGGAGTAAGAATTATAGCATAATAATTTTTAAGACTACTAAATTCATATACTCTTGTAGTATCAATAATTGGGTAATGTCTAACTTCTTTAAGAAGTGTATTAGCTATTGAGCTATCACATGCTGTAATTGACCATCTTGTTGGAACAAGTTTTCTTCTATTTTTAGTTCCTATTGCTCCAACTGAAAAAGCTTTTTGCATCGCTGAGAAGGGCACATCTTTATCATGTAAATTTATAACTGCTTCTGTAGCTTTTAAATCAGTATCATAGTAAGTTTTTTCAAGTTGTTTATCCCATCTTACGCTATCTATATCAAATTTTTCAATAACAGCACTTGGTCCATGAGGAGTGCTATCTTCATTAAATGATGACCCAACTGGTCTTTTACCAAATTTTGCTTCAGTATCTGTTGATTTTGATGATAATGATATGTCTTGTAATTTTTCAACAAATGGATTTTCGATATCATCAATCTTTATTAATTGTTTACCTCTAACAAGATTTAAACGATAATTTATTATATCTTCTTGTGTTTTATTTTCACCAATCCATGATTCTGGTGAATCCATTATAGAAGTATCTCCTGTTTCAGATACCATCATTGGACCAGCATATACTTTTGGATAGCTCCATCTACCAATAAATACTGATGGTGGTGTACTTCCATCTAAATCTTTACCTACTTTTACAGATTTCATTTGAATTTTTTCTGTTAATTTTTTTAAATAGGCATTTTTTGATCTAAACATACATTAATTTATATTCTAAACTAGTATTTTAAAATAGTGTTTTACTTATTTTTATAATATTTATTATATTTAGTATTGAGAATTTAGTATCAATAATATTTAGAATTGAGAATATTTATATAAGTATATAATATAATATATTACTATACTTTAATTGGATATATTAATGATATATTAGATTAATAAATAAAAAAGGTTTTTTGCATGAATAATAAAGATAAAATAGCTGAAGCTACATTTTTGCTAGCTCTTAAGTATGGGTTTGATAATGTATCTTTAAAACAAATTCAAGAAGCAGCAGATGTAACTACTGGAGCAGTATATTACCATTTTGATAATAAAAATGACATATTAAAATATATGGTTGAATTATATCTTTTAAATGAAATTGATAACTTTAAAAAAATAGTTAAAAATTATAAAGGTACTATAATTGAAAAATTAAAATTTGTTTTTTATTATCATACTTGTCTTGATATTGAGAGCAATTGCAATATTTTTGAGCTTTCTGATAAAGATGGGGTTGATTATAAAGAGTATTATTTATTACTTATGGGTATTTATCATCAACATCCTGAGCTAAGAGAAACTTACCATGAATTAAATCTTAAAATATTTAATTTTTATAAAGATTTAATAGAAGAGTCAAAAAAGAATAAAGAAATTCCTGAGGATATCAATTCTGAAGATGCAGCTCTTTACATTTTCACAATATTTATGGGCTTCATTGAACTTTCCATAATATTCCCTCATTTTGGATTAGAAAAACTCATAGATTTAAATTTAAATATGATATGTAAAAATTTAGGATTAGATAATAGTAAATAATTGTTGTTAATTAATTTTTACTTTACTATTATTATTTAATTTTTAAATATTATTACCTATATTTTATTATTTTTTTATTATTATATTTTTAATATTTTTATTATATACTTATTTTCAATAATATCCTTATTTTTAATATTTTTATTATCTTTAATTCTTATTTTAATATTATTCTCTTTTTAATATTTTTATTTTCAATAATACCCTTATTTTTAATAATATCTTTATTTTTAATAATTTTATTATTTTTAATAATTTTCATTCTAACTTTATGTATAATTAAAAAGTAAATTTTATTATACTGTTCTAACATAATATTATTAGATTCATTAAATTCCCTATATATTTACATATATAATATTTATATATTATCCATATTTTTTATTTATATTTTTTAATTATATCTTTCATCATATGCTTTTTGATTTATTTTTGATATTTTATCGTTTTATGGGAAAAACATTATTAATATTTAAAAAATGAAATTTTTTAGTTAAATTTATCATATTCCTTAGATTTTGGTGTTTTAAATGAGTTTTAATCGTAAAAATACTAGTAATAAAAATATTAGTAATACTAATAATAAAAGTGTTAGAAATATTAATAATAGTGTTAGTGATATTGATAATAAGAGTAGTGGTATTAAAAATATTGATAAAAAAACTATTAATAAAAATAATAGTAATAATAAAATAAATGAAAACAGAAAACCAAATGATTTGATTAATGAAACATCTCCCTATCTCTTGCAACATGCATATAATCCAGTAAATTGGCATCCTTGGAATGAAAAATCTTTTTCATTAGCTAAGAAAGAAAATAAACCTATATTTTTAAGTATTGGGTATTCAACATGTCATTGGTGTCATGTCATGGAAAAAGAATCTTTTGAAGATGAAGAAGTAGCTAAGATTCTAAATGAAAACTTTATCAGTATAAAAGTTGACAGAGAAGAAATGCCTTCTGTTGATAGTATGTATATGGAATCAGCTATTATTTTCACAGGAAATGGTGGTTGGCCATTAACAGTTTTAATAGATAATGATAAAAAACCTTTTTTTGCAGGGACATACTATCCTAAAATATCTCTTATTAGAATATTAAATGATATATCCAATACTTGGAAGAATGATCCAAATAAAGTTAAAAATATTGCTAATGATATAATTAATGATTTAAAAAATTTAAATAGATCAGATAGATTTGATAATAAGAGTATTGTCAATAATAGAGATAAGGATGAGTCAGTTTTAGATTATTCTATAATTGAAAGAACATTTGAAGATCTTAAATCAAGGTTTGATAATCGGTTTGGAGGATTTGGATATGCTCCTAAATTTCCATCAGTTCAAAACATTCTTTTTTTAAATAGATACTATTTTCAAACAGAAAGCTTGGAAGCAAAGGATATGGTTGAAAAGACATTAGATAGTATGTTTAATGGAGGTATTTTTGATCATATTGCTGGTGGGTTTTCGAGATATTCAGTTGATTATAAATGGTTAGTTCCTCATTTTGAAAAAATGATGTATGATAATGGTATTTTAGCTATAGCTTATCTTGAAGCTGGTTTATTATTTAATAAAAAGTATCTTAAAATAGCTAAAAAAATTTTAGACTATTGTTTTAGAGAAATGTTAGGAGAACATGGGTTTTATACAGCTCAAGATGCAGATAGTGAAGGTGAAGAAGGAAAATATTATTTGTTCACAATAAATGATATTAGAAAAGTTTTAGGCTCTTCAGACTCTGAAAAATTTTGTAAATTATTTGATATAACTAGAGATGGAAATTTTAAAAAAAAGAATATTCCTAACTTAATTAAAACCTTTTATAATAATAAAAAAGAATATTATACTATTTTTGGAAGTGGAAATTATAATATACATGATCAGAATATACATGATCATGATATAAATAATCATGATATAAATGATCAGAATATAAATGGTTATAATAAGGTTAATCCAAATATAAATGAGAATACTATTCAAAATCATGATGCTGATGAAAATTTTGAATTTAATTCATTTATTGAAGATTCTACAAAAAAATTATATAATTTTAGGCTAAAAAGAACTCCTCCATTTAAAGATAAAAAGAATTTAGCTTTTGTTAATGGATTAATGATAGCTACTTTGTCTATGGGTGCAAATATTTTAAATAAAAGAGAGTATATCGAAAAAGCTGAAGAAATTGGAGAATTTATAATAAATAAGTTAATAAAAGATGGAAGATTATATACTAGTTATAAAGATGGGAAAATCAGAAACAAAGGAGTTTTAGATGATTATGCTTATGTTATATGGGGATTTATTGAGTTATTCCAAGTAACATTAAATAAAAAATGGTTAAATAATGCTCAAAATTTAATGGATAGTATGATTGATCTATTTTTTGATGATGGAGTTCTTTACTTATCTGGATCTGATGTAAATGATCTACCAATTAGAACTAAAAATGTTTATGATGGTGCTATTCCTTCAGGTAACAATATAAGTGTATTTAATCTTATGAGGTTGTATTCGATTACAAATAATGATTATTATAAAGATGTTTTTGAAGAGATTATTTATAGTTTAAAGACAGATATTGAAAAAAATCCATTAGCATTTATAACATTAATTTCAGGATTAATTTATGATAAGTCTGGTGGTCTTCATATTAATTTAGCCCTTGATTTAGATAATAAAAATATTAATAAAAATAATAATAAGGATGTTAACAATATTATTAATAAGGATATTAATATTAATAAAAATATTAATAAAATTAGTATTAATATTGCTAAAGAAAAATTAAGCTTTTGGAATCCTTTTTTAACTATTTCTCTTCTTGATAAAGATTCTGAAAATTTTAACGAAAATATGATTTCTGTTTGTGAAAATATGACCTGTAAACCTTATAAAAAAATAGATGACTTTTTATATGATGATATTGATTCTAAAATTATTAAATTAACTAATAAAAATGTAGAAAATTAATAAAAAAGTAAGAAATAATAAATTTTATAAAATTAATAAAAAATAGAGAATAATGAAAGATAATAGGATATAATATAAGGCAATAAGAAACAATAAGGGATGATAAGATATATATAATGTAATAAGAAATAATAATGGATAATAGGATATAATTGGGATAATAAAAAATAGGGGATAATATAATTTTATCCTTCTATTGTTATATTATCATTTAATAGGGAATTGTCTGTTGATTTAAGTATTTTTCCATCTAAAACTTCTATTACTCTATCAGCTAATTTAGCTACATTCATATCATGTGTTACCATAATTAATGTAACATTTTTTTCTTTATGCATTTTATTTAGTTGATCCAAGATTTTTTTACTAGTTCTTGAATCAAGGGATCCTGTAGGTTCATCAGCTAATATTATTGAAGGATCATTTGCTAAAGCTCTTGCAATAGCTACTCTTTGTCTTTCTCCTCCTGATAATTTAGTTGGTTTAATTTTTGCTTTATCTTTTAACCCTACACTATCTAAGAGTTTTAAAGCTAATGTTCTTCTATCTTTACTAGATAGTTTTCCTTCAAACATAGGTATTTCTACATTTTCAACTACTGAAATATTGGGGATTAAATTGTGCAGTTGAAATATGAAACCTATCTTTTTTGATCTAAACTCATCTAAATTCTTGTTTTTACTTAAATCATAACCTGCAACATTAATTGTTCCACTATCTGCTATATCTAATGCTCCAAGCATGTTAAGTAGTGTTGATTTACCAGATCCAGATGGTCCAATAATAGATACAAATTCTCCTTCTTTTATATCTAAATCAATTCCATTTAAAGCTTTTATATTGCCCTTTTCATAGCTTTTTTCTAAGCCTTTAATTTCAACAATATTCTCTTTGATGATATTATTTTCATTAATATCTTTATTAATATTAATATCCTTATTAACACTATTATTAATATCATTATTATTATTATTTTTATTATTTTCATCTATATTTTCAATTTCATTTGTTTTAGTTAAATCATTTTTTACCATTAAAATCACCTCCATTTATTTATTCATATCTTAATGCTTCAGTTGGTGGGAGTCTACTAGCTCTCCATGCAGGATAAAGTCCTCCAACAAGTCCTACAACAATTGCTACTGCAAATGCTTGTAAGAATATGTATGGTGTGTACATTGGAGTCATGCTTCCTAAAACACCTAAAGCTACTAAGATTTCAAGTCCCACTACTCCGATTATTGAACCTATAACTCCAGAGGTTACTGTAAGTACAATTGATTCTCCCAGTATCATTCCAAGTATTCTTCTTCCTTTCCATCCAACAGCTTTTAAAACACCAATTTCTCTTGTTCTTTCATATACAGACATAATCATAGTGTTTATTATTCCAATTCCTCCAATGATTATAGCTAAAAGGGAAATTGCAAATGAGGCACTATTTACCATATCTAATGCATTAGCTATTGTTTCAATATCTGAAATAGATGTTACTGTAGTAATATTGTCACCATATCTATCTTCGATTGTTTTTGTAACACTATCCACATCAACACCACTATCAACTTTAACATAAATCATACTGATATTTCCAGTATCATCCATTAGATCTTGAACACTCTTAAGTGAACTGTATGCTCCTTCATCTTGATTAGGATCTCCTGTTTCAAATATTCCAGTTATCTTGTATTCTTCTCCATTTATTTCTAAGTTATCATTGACATTTTTGTTTAATTTATCTGCAGATATTTTTCCAAGTATGATCTCATCTGCATCATTTTTAAACATTGTTCCTTTAGTTAGTTTTAAATCTGCAAAATCTGTATCTTTTGAATCAATACCAATCAGTGTGAAAAATTGAGAGTCTGGAACTGAAACCATTCCAATATAAACTCCTGCAGCATTTTTAACACCACTCACATTATCAATCGTTGATGTCCAATTTTCACTAAAAGTGCTTGTGCCTAGTGGATTAGTTGTAGTACCTGAATTATCTGTTTTTCCACTTATTGAAAAGTCAGATCCTCCTGCATGTAATGTTTCGTCCATGGTTGAAGTTAGTCCAGCTGTTATAGCTCCAAGTGCAACAATTGTAGCTATTCCTATCCCAATTCCAATAATAGCAAGAATCGCTCTACTTTTATTTCTAAAGGGATTTTTAAAAATTAATGATATAAATGACATAAACAATAATTAAGTTTGATAATATATTTAAAATTAATGTCCTTTTTAATTATCTTTAATATTTTTTTAGCTTTATTGAGTAGTTAGTTATATTTATATATAAAAAAATAAATATTACTAGCAGTGAATATTCTCTATTATTTTCATATTACTATCTCATAGTAAATAATTCATCTTTATGTTGGAGATTTTACATGTGAATCAAAAATATCAGGTCATTTAAAGTAGCATTTTGATTAGCTTATAACTATATAAAATTGGTTTTAATCCTATTAAGATTTTTTTTGTTTATTTTGATATTATAAGAAAGAGTAGTTTTAATTTAAAATATATGGGAAAATTAGAATTGGATATTAACACTATTAATTATTTAGGACTCTATGCATCTTTAGTTGATTCTAATCAACAACATAAAATTATTAAAAATTTTTTAATCAGTTAAACAATGATGTTATTAACTTTGAGGGTATTAAATGTATTAATGATTCAAGATGTCTTGGTGTATTCATATAAAGATTTTATTATTGTGAATATGATCTTATGATTTTAGTGATAATATTGTAAATAAAAATGATAATATTAATAATAATATTTTATTTTCCAATGATTTCTTTTATAACAGCCTTATCTGTAGAATCTAATGATTTTGTTAAATATATTCCAATTAAATAAATGATGATTGCTACAGGGAGAGCTATCCACATTGATAAATTGAGTATCAACAGAATAATAGCTAATATAAGTCCAGACACACAAATTTTTACTATTCCATAAATTAAGGATTTATCTGGCTTATATTTATTTTTTAAAATAATATAAGTCATTAATATAAATATTATTACTCCTGTAATTATTGTAGCTATACTTGCTCCAATGTAACTTAGGTAATATATTAAAAATAGATTTAAAACTACATTTACTAAACAAGCTAATCCATTTATTTTTGTAACAGCTACTTCACTATTAGATGAGTTTAAAAGTGATGTTGATGCTCCATTAATCATAATGAATAGCACATTCCATATTAATATTTTTAAAACATCTCCAGCAAAAATATAGCTTTTTCCATAAATTAATGTTATAATATCTTCTGAATATATTGTTATTCCAATAGCAAATGGCAACATAATCATTATTAAATACTTTATGGATTTTTCATAAGAAATTTTTAAAAGATCTTCTGAATCTTTATATAATTTTGACATTAATGGAAAAACAACATAAGTATAAACTGTATAAATTGTTGTAAAAACAGTGATAATTTTATAAGCTGAACTATATATTCCAACAGCAGTATTACCTACCATAAATGATATCATAACTGTATCGATCATAAAGTATATAGTGGTAAATATTCCGGTTATTCCAAAGGGAATAGCCTGTTTTATAGATTTTTTCCAAAAATCTAAATCAATTTGAATTTTAGGAATTACTATTTTATTTTTAATATTATTATATAAATAAATTAGAGTAATTATACTTCCAACCATATATGATAAAGCAACAGCAATCAATCCCAAGTTAAAATATGTTAAAAGAAGAGTTCCTGATAATATTAATGAGCTGTTTATAATTATTCCTATAGCTTGGTATTTCATTTTACTAAATGCTTGGAATACTCCATTGAATAACCATCCCATACTTAAGAATATAGTTTGTATTGCAAATAGCAGTACCACTTGTATTGATAGTAAATTGTAATCCATTATCAATAAAATAACCAATGTGGCTATAAATGATAATATTGATAAGAATATTTTTAATGGAATTGCATTTCCTATGTATTTTTGTGATAATTCTGGTGATCTTGATAAATCTCTTGTAATATATGTATTAATTCCTAAATCAATAAATATGCTCATAATACTTGTAAAAGATATAGCAAAATTCATTATTCCAAAATCTGAAACTCCTAAATATCTAGCTAATAAAACAATCCATACAAATCCAAAAATGCTTGTTATTATCTGTGAAATAAGTAACCAGCTAGTATTTTTAAAAATTTCATTTATTTTGCTCATATTTTCACTAATGTTTAAGTTTTTATATTTCAATTTCTATGATCTAAGTTGGGTGTTAGAATAAAATTAGTTTGATAAAATTGCTTATTTGTTTCTGGTTAAATTGTTATAAAAATGTTTTTAGAGAATTATAATTACTATGAGTTGTTTTTAAATTATTTTTAAAATTATTTTTAAATTATTTTTAGAGGATTATAATTCTTATAACTTTGTTTTTAAGCTATTTCTTAAATTTCACTATTTTTAAACCATTTTATTGTTGTTTCTAATTGTTTAGTGAATAAAGAAGGATCAACCTTAAATCTAATATGTTTCATATTTTGAACATTAGCTAAAGAATGTTTTATATCTCCTGGACGCTTTTCTTTATAAATAGGATCTAATTCAGAGCCTAATGTATTTTTTATAATATTATAAAGTTGATTAATGCTCATAGATATTCCAGAAGCTACATTCATAATTCCATTATATTTTGATTCTGCAGCTGCAATATTTGCTTTTACAATATCTTTAACATAAATGAAGTCTCTTGTTTGTTCTCCATCTCCATATATAATTGCTTGATCATTGTTAACTAAAGAGTGTATAAAATTTGGTATCACTGCTGCATATTGAGAATTTACATCTTGCCGAGGTCCAAAAACATTAAAATACCTTAAAGAGACAGCTGATAACCCATAACTTTCAAAAAAAGACTGGCAATATAATTCACAAGATGCTTTTGATGCAGCATATGGGGATGTAGGCATTAATAGTTCACTTTCAGAGAGAGGCATATTTGGATTTTCACCATAAACAGCGGAAGAAGATGAGAAAACAAATTTTGAAATTTCAGAATCTTTAGATGCATTTAGTAATTTTACAGTTGCATCAACATTATTTTCATTAGATTTTATAGGGTTTTTAACACTCATTGGAACGCTTGCAAGAGCAGCTAAATGAAATACATAGTCTACATCTTTTAAAATTAGAGTTAAATCATCTAAATTAATGGTAGTCAAATCTTCAGTTATTATTTTAAGGTTTTCGTGGTTAGGATTAGCTAAGTTCTCAATTTTTCCAGATGATTTATTATCAATTATTGTGATTTGGTTTGCATTGATTAATTCTTCAACGATGTGTGATCCAATGAAACCTAAGCCTCCAGTAACTATGATATTTTTGTTTTTCATTTGAATTACCTATTATTATATTTTAGGGATTTTTAATACTGTATTTTTGATATAAGATTATTTATAGATTTTTTAATATAAATACTATATTTTTAATAATATCTCCTACTTTAATAGCATCTTTTATATTCTTAATTAATTATAATATAATAATATAAAAGTATAACAATATAAATATATAATTAATATAAAATTATAATTAAATACTATAATATTATATTTTTAAATTATTACCTGTATATATTGTTAATTATTGTTACTTTTAGGTATAATTACTATTTTTAGATTATTTATTTTTAAGATTATTAAAATTTATTCTTTAAATTACTATTTTCCAGATTATTATTCTTCAGATTATTATTCTTTTTTATATTATTCTTTTTATTCTTTTTTATATTTTATATATTATTATCATATTTTATATTATTATCACTCTTTTTTATATACTAAAATGTTTTTTCAATATTTTTAATAATAGTTATTAAATTATTAATAAAAATAGTAGAAATATAATTTATATGTAAATAAAATATGTTTAACCTTGAATATTATGTTATTTTTTATTTTTATTTTTATTTTTCATGAATTTACTTAAAACATTTTTAATTTATTTAAGATTCACGATTTAAAATATAAAATAATTTTTAAATATATATAGGTTTCTCCAACCAGCAAGTAATAAGTTTTATATATAATAATCAGTAAACATTTTATCATGATTATTCATGTTGATGAGATGTACTTATTACTAAATTTGTTAATTACAGTAATTGTATCTATAGTCATTGCATTGGGATTGGGATTACCTTTACTTCCAAAAAAACCTATTAGATTCTCATTTGATAAAAGCGCAATATTTCCCACTCCTATTTTTGCTATTGGATTTTTAGCAATTTGTTTTTCTGTTAATTTCTATTGGATTTACAATGGAATGTTATTAGCTGTGTTTTGGGGTGTTGTTTCTGGATTATTTGTTAAATATGCCTTTGATTATGTATTTCCAAAACCTGATGATGATGAAAACGGAGATAATTTGAATAATGAATCTTCTAGTGAAATTTCAAAAACAAAGGAGGCTAACTAATGAACGAAATTTTAGGAATTATTATTGCAGCTATTATAGCTTGGTTAAATTTTGTTCTTATTGATACTTATCTTGGTTTACCTGAGGCTCCTGGTGTTAAAGGTGCAAATATTGTAGGTCATGAGATTAAAAAAAGAGGTGGCGATATATCAGGTGGATTCTTCCAAGGGAATATATTATGTTCTCCAGATGCTTCTGCAGGAACTCTTTTAGCTTCAATTGGTTATATGTTGATTGGGATTGAAGGTGGATTGATAGCTACTTTCTTTGTTTATATAGGAAATAGATTATGTGCAGATCCTGGATATGCAGGTACTGTTGGTTCATTAACTACAATAGTTATAATATACTTAACATCTTTCATTGGTTTAACACCAGAAATGTTTGTTGTTGGTATGGTAATAGCTATAACTACTATTCAAGGATTACATCATCCAAGTTCATCTAAATTACTTGGACGTATCGCTAAATCTTTTAACAGATATACTAAATTAGAATAATCATTATTAGAAGATTATAACATTAAATTTATAATATAATATTATATGGTATTTTTATTATATCTAAATTATGTTTTTTAGTCTAATTATGTATTTATTAGTATTTTAGTCTATATAATTTAATCTTATAGTTAGTTTAAAATGTAATTAAATGAATTAATAATTGTTATATGTATTATAATAATTATATAAAGTATAATAATTAATAATGATTTAAAATCATGTTTAATTATTTATATAAATAATAGTAATTTATATAAATTATAATAATTGCTTAAAAAAGTAATAATTACTTAAAAATAGATTTAATTTAAGATAAATTTTGTGTTTATAGATAAAAATTATATTATATTGGAATGTTAACTATGATAGAAGAAATCATTGGAATAATTATTATTATAATGGCTATAAGAACTCTTTTAGCTAAAAATAAAGCTGAAAGAATGCTTTATGTTAATGTTATTGATTTTGCTGTTTCAGCACTTATTGCATTAACTGTAGATAGTCCTTTTGGTCTTATAATTGCTATTACATTTTTCATAACTTCTACTATTGGTTCTAATGCAATAGCTTATACTTTAAATAGGCTAGAAAATGAAATTATCCTTGATGAGTGAATATGTTATGATGAGCATATATCTTATAATATTAGTATAATCGGTGAATTTAATGATTTTTTTAGATTTTCTTAATGTAACATCCATATCAATAATCTTGATGTTTATTGGTGCTTTTGGTATTATATTGCTTGTTAAACCTCTTGATAAGCTTATAATGTTTGCAGTTATGGAGGCAGGATTATTATTAGCTGTTGTTTCATTTAAATATTTAGATGTAGCTTTAGTAATTGCTCTTTTTGGACCAATATCTACTGTTATATTCCTTTTATCTATTATTAAAATTAATGATATTAGAAAAAGAGATATTGAAGAGGGAAATAAAAACAATCCTGAAGGTGAGATATTTGATTGAAATTCAAATGTTATTTTATGCGGGTTGTATATTAGCTATAATTGGAAGTATAGCTACTGTAACAGGCCCTGGAGTTAATGATCCTATTGTCAGAACGTTCAATACAGAAATTGCTGCAGTTGGAATATCATTAATATTTCTCGTTTACAATCATACCTTAGCACTAATGACTTTTGTGGCTGCTACTGCAGCTATTACTTTGATTTTACTTAGGGCTATAACTAGACTAGAAGAAATGGGGGCTGACGTATGAGTCGGATTGGTCGTTTTTGGAACTCTCTTGCTAACCCAGATAAAATTCCTAAAGTATATTCTGTAATATTAGCAGCAGTTATTCTAGTTGGATTTATTGTTCCTTTAAGTTTAGATGTTGACCAAATTTATCCAAGACCTGCTCCTCAAGTTCAAATTGAGCAAGGAACTCCTACTGCTCCTTATGATAGGGGAGGTATTCCTTTAGAAGTTCCAGGTATAACTAAAGCTCAATATCCAGAAAATTCAAAGTCTTTAGGTATGGTAACTTCTTATATGAGTCCTCAAGCACTTCTTGTAGCGTCGCTTTCTCCATATTTTGGAACTAGTATTTATTCTTCGCCAGGAGGACTTATTGATGAGATTCTCTATTATACTAGAGGTTTTGATACAATATTAGAATCTTCAATATTGATGATGTCTTTTATTATAGCTTCTTGGCTAGCACTTAACTTTACTATAAATAGGAAAAAAGAAAATGATGAGAAAACCCATTCTAAAGATGGTTCTTCTAAATTAAAAAAGGAGTAGAATGATATGGTAACTTTAGTTCCAGAGGTTGTTCCAGCTATTACAGCATCTTTATACCTTCCTGCATTGTATGTAGCGATTATAGTAGGTTTTGTTGGTTTAACTGGAATTGCTATTCAGAAAAGAGACATTCATATTTTAATCCTAACTGATCTTGTTGGATTAGCTATGTTAATTGTAGTTGCAGCTGTTGGAACAGATTTAGCTGAAGCATTGATACTTCCTGGTTTAGTTGTAGAATTAGCTGAGATTATGGCTATTTCAGAAATTTTAATATCTCGTGAAATGAGAAAAGCTGAAAATTCAGTTCCTAAAGATAGGACTATAACAGAAAAACCTTCTGTATTCCCACTTCCTTTAAGCTTAGATATGGAAATTATGAAGACAGCTCCAAATTTTATAGCTCTTGTTATGATATTATTTGGTGCATTTTTAACTGGTTTTACTGGTGGTGCAGTTGCTGGTGGAGGTATATTATTCTATATGATGTGTAAAAAGGCAAGAGGATTGCCTGTATTCGTGATTGAGGGTGTTGGAGCAATATCTGGTATTTCATGGTGTTTATGGATAGTTGGATTTGTATTATTCTTCTTGGCTCCTCAATACTGGCTTCTTTCATTGTTCATGGCTGCTTGTGGTTTAGTCTTAAAAGTAGCTTCAAAATTAGGATTGATTGGATCTATTCTTACTGAAGAGTATAGGAGAGAATAAGTAAGTAATGAGATATATTTATTTAGAATATGGTACTATTCTAAATTAAAAAAGATTTAATATGTTGATAAATCGATAATATGTCGAAAATTTATAATTATTGAAAAAATTAAGAATAAAAATGATTATAATAAAAATGATTATATTTAATAAATAATTATATTTAATAAATAATTTATTATAAAATAAAGAGGATTATTATGGATATTACGTCATTAGGTGGTAGTTTACTTGGAACAATACCTTTAGGTGATATTGTACTATATTTAACTCCATTCCATCTATTTATGTTTGCAGTTGTCTTAATATTCACTTTTCTTATAGCTATTAGTAGAACTGAAACTCAAGTTGAAGCAGAATTTGGAACTTTAAAGGAAAATAAAGTTTCAATTGGTCTAGCTGAGTTTAAAGTGAGAAGATTTTTAGCTATTATTTGTGGGTTGGCTACTGCTGGAGCAATGATTACTGGAGATTTATTTAACTTAACCTTGTTTATTGCTTTAATTGGTATTGTTAATGTAGGTATAGTTTCTGCAGTAAAACAAGTTGATGTTCTTGATGCAGCTTATCAGTATGGAATTATGGCTATGATTTCTTCTCTTCCTTTGTTTGGTGGAGCATCTATAATTCTTGCAGCTACTGGAACTTTAAGTTTATTTGTGATTTCTGGTTTAGTTGCAACTCCTATGATGATTTTTGGAGCAATTCTCCTTTTAATAGGAGTAGCTGGTGAAACTGGTATAGCTCCATTTTTTGCTACAAAAGCTGAGATGTTTAGGACACCAGGTTCTCCATTCTTATTAATAATCCATTTAAGTTCTTTAATGGTAATTATAAGAGTAATTGAGGTATTGTTGATAATTGTAACATAATACAACTGTAATATATTAATTGTTTTATTATATATTACTTTATTAAAAATCATATCATTAAAATTATGTATTATAAATATATTTTGTATTATAAATATATTTTAAAAATTATATCATTATAAATTATATTATTATAATAAAAAATTATAAAAGATTTATATAGATTTAGATAAAATTATTGAATTAATAGGTGTGAAAATGAATAAACTAATGCTAACTAGCTGTTCATTATTGATAATATCTTTATTGCTAATATTATATGCTTTAATATTTAGTCCTTCTGATTGGATTGTTTATGGAATAGCTATTGTATTCATACCACTATTCATACTTTCATTAGGTTTAATAACTATGGCAAAAGCTAAAAGAGAAGAAATGGAGGAAAGAACTGAAGAACCATTCATTGGATATTAATTTATTATGTAATTAATTCTTATGTTTAGTTTTTCTTCTTGAGTTGATACTATGAATTTAATGGCTAATATCATTATTAATGTTGTAATAGCTTTCTTATTAGGTAGTTTATTATTAGGTTTTCATAGGAAAGTTATGGCAAGGATACAGCTTAGACCTGGTCCTCCAATTATCCAACATTTTCTTCATTCTTTGAAATTCTTTTTTAAAGAAGCATCGTTTCCAAAAACTGCATCTATGCCATTTTATATAGCCATTGCTTGTATGTATTGTGCTATATGGATTGTTGCTGTTATTGTTGGTCCTGTTACTTATGGGTCCTTATTACTGATATTTGGTGTTTATGCTGTTTATAAAATTGTTGAACACAATGCAGGTTCTTCATCAGGTTCTCCTTATGGTAAAATGAGTTGTGTTAGAGCAGTTTTTTCAGCAGCTGCTGAAATTCCATTATTTGCAGTTTTAGCTATTGTATTTCTTCAGACTGGAACTATGAATTTAGGTGAGATTATTGCTTATCAATCTGTTAATGGTCCATTGATATATTCAATTCCATTAGCTGCATTAATGTTCTTTATTCTTATACTTTCTAAATCACCATACTCTCCTTTTTCAATAACTAAGGGAAAAGATATCATCTCTGGTTTTGAAACTGAGCATTTCGGTGTTTTAAGAGGTTATATGATGCTTTCAGAATCAATTGCATGGTATATTTTATTATGGGTCTTTTTAACAGTGTTCTTTGGACCGCTTTCAATAATTGAATATTTAATTGGAATGATTTTGATTACAGCTATTACTGCAGTTATAAATGCTACGACTCCAATTTTAAATCCTAATCATACTGTTATGAGTCAAATATCCTTAGCTATTATTGGAATTGGAGGATCACTTTTATTAATGTTTTTAGCTTAAAATTAGTATGATAAATGATCATTTTGATAAATCTGATTAATAGATCTGATATTTGATTGATCTATTAATATTTTTTTATCTATTTGAAATCTGTTAATAAAATAATTATATTAAAAAATAGATCTGTTAAAAATTACATTATTTAATTAAATTATAATAATTAATATAAAATTATAAAAATTGAAAATTTATACCTTGAATTAGGGATATTATGAATAAAGAGAAAGATTTTGTTGTATTAACCTCATGTATGGCTGTTGGAGTTATATTAGCTAGTGGTTTTGCTGCAGTATTACAAAGATGGTTAGTTCTTCCTGTAACTATATTTGGAATTATAATGTTTTCTTTAATTTTACTTCAAAATAAAGAGAAATTTGCCCATATAACTGAAAATTTAGAAAATATAGTCTTTATGATAACATTAATTATTATAATAATATCCTTTATAATACTTTTTAAGCCTATGTAATAAATATTAACCAATTATGATCTTTTTAGAGTGATATGAATGAGTGAATTATCTTATTTAATATATATACTGGTCTTTATTATAGGGTCTGTTTTAGGTCTTTTGATAAGCTATAAAAAACATGGAGAGCCTTTTGTATTTAATGGTGTTGAAATATTCTCTTTACTTATTGCTATTATTGGATGGATATTATTATTTAATTATAGCTTCATTTATAATATAATTGGTTTTATTTCACCAGAAATATTAATATCAATAGGATTATTCTTAATAGCTTTAGTAATTGGAATGAGGCCAGGATATGGAAGAAAAGAAACTCTAATAGGAATAATTATATCAGCTATAATTTGGATTATTACTTATATGCTTATTTAAATTAAAAGAATAATAATTAAAGAATTATAATTAAAAGAATAATAATCTGAAGAATAATAATTATCAGAATAATTACAAAAATAATAATTAATTTAATAATAATTAAAAATTAATATCTATGGTGATATTGTGGATGAAGATGATAAGCTGCTGGAAACAATGAAACTTAGAATCCTTCAAAGTTTCAGATGGAGAGAAGATGTTGTTAATCCGTTAGCTAAAGAGCTAGAAATTTCCAATGAAATGTTTGAAAAAATCTTAATGAACCATCTAGATATGTCTAGTTTAGAAGCCCTTCATGCCACTCTTGAATCAGCTAAGCCTCAATGCCTTTCTGAAAAGCTTCATGCAGATTTGAGATTCTGTTGGTTATGTGATGTTATGGAATTATTAACGATTGAAGAAGCTAATAGAATTAAATTATCTTTGGTAAAAGAAATAATCGATGGAAAAGATTATGATATGGCTTTAAAAGATGGTAAAAAACAAGTTCTAGACTTGTTATTAATGTAAATATTAATTCAATATATTATTTGATAATATTAATAATAATGTAGTAATCAAATAGCACTAATCAGTAATAAATATAAATAAATATAATATAAATAAATATTATTTAATTAAAACATTATTAATTAAAATATTATTTAATTAAATATTGATTATTAAAATTAAATTGATGAATAAAAAAACTAAATCTGAAATCATGTTTGATTTAAAAAGTAAATTTGATTTAAGAGGTCAATAAATGATAAATACTCTTAAAGATATTGTTAGAAAAAGTTCTATCCATGTTTGTTTAGTAAATTGTGGAGGATGTAATGGTTGTGATGTTGAAATTGTCGCACTTTTATCTCCTAGATATGATCTTGAACAATATGGAATTTATGTTCATAATAATCCCCGTGAAGCTGATGTTATATTGATAACTGGAGCTGTTACTGAACAATGGATTAAAAAAATAAGAAGAATATATACAAAGGCTCCTGAACCTAAGGTAGTTGCTTGTATTGGAAATTGTCCATTATCTGGAGATGTATTTAACCAAGAAGGTGGAAAAGTACATGCTCCTGTTTCTGATTTCATTCCAGTAGATGCTGAAATTTCTGGATGTCCTCCAAGACCTAGTGAGATTTTAGAGGCAATTTTAGCTGTTGCTCCTGGAGCTATTGCAGCTAGGGGAAGAGAATCTACTGGAAAAGAAGTTGTAAAAGAGTCTAATGAGGGGGCTAAATAATGATATTACCTATTGGTCCAATTCACCCAGGTTTAAAAGAACCACTTCGGCTTAAATTACATACTCAAGGAGAAAAAGTTTTAAAAGCTGAAATTGATTATGGTTATGTTCATAGGGGAATTGAAAAGATTATGGAAGGTAAAACTTGGCAAAAATGTATTTACCTTGCCGAGAGAGTATGTGGAATTTGTTCTTATGAGCATACTCAGACTTTTGCTGAGACAATTGAGAAAATTTCTGATGTTCGAGCTCCTGTTCGAGCTCAGCTTTTGAGAGTTATTACTAATGAGTTAGATAGGATTCAAAGTCATTTTTTAGCTAATTCTACTTATTTTAAGACAATAGAACATGAAACATTGTTTATGTATGTTTTATCTTTAAGAGAACATGCCATGGATGCTATTGAGTTATTAACTGGTAATAGGGTTAATATGGGCTGGAATGTTGTTGGTGGTGTTCGTATGGATGCAAATCAATCTCATTTAGACAGTATCTTAGAGAAAATTAGTCTTATTGAAAAAGATTTAGATAGATATACTGAAATTTTTAGTGAAGGTCCTCTTGTATCGCTCCGTTCTAAAGATGTTGGTGTAATGACTAGAGAAGAAGCTTTAAAAGGAAGGGCTGTTGGTCCTATTGGAAGAGCTTCTGGTTTAAAACATGATTTAAGAGAACAACATCATACTTATAGAGATTATCTTGATTTTGATCCTATTTGGAGAAAGGAAGGAGACAATTATGCAAGAACTATGAATAGATTTAATGAAATTGCTCAGTCAATTGATTTAATTAGACAAGCTATTGATGTTTTGCCTGATGGTGATATTAGAACTAAAGTTGATATTGGTTCTGGTTATGCCGAATGGAGAAATGAAGCTCCAAGAGGTGAAGTTGCTTACATGATTGAAACTAATGGTAATCTGATTAAGCATATCTCTATTAGAACTCCAAGTATTATGAATATTGATTCATGTGCTAAATTTATGCTTAAGGATGTTGCAACTGTTTCTGATGCTGTAGCTACTTATGCTAGTGCTGATCCATGTATTGCTTGTGCTGAACGAGTAGCTATTATAGATGTTGATAAAGGTGAGACTTCAAAAGATATTTATAATTTAAAATAATGTAATAGTAACTTTTAATATTTTTGAAGTTGTGTTAATAATATGGTTATTTAAATATAAGGGAAAAATATGTCTTCTGTAATTTGGTATTTGTATGAATTTGCTAGGAAATCTTTTTTTGAAGGGGTCACTGATGCGAAATCTAAACATGATATTGTTGAAAAACCTGATAGATTTAGGGATTTTCCAGAAGTGCTTAAAGAGTATTGCATAGCCTGTGGAGCTTGCACTCAATCTTGTCCTTCTCCTCATGCTATTAAACTTGTTAGGGACGGAGACAATGATGATGGTGAAGGTCAGACTTATCCGGTAATTAATACTAAAGCTTGTATTAGGTGTGGTTTTTGTGCAGAGGTTTGTCCAACTGAACCAAAAACTTTACTTTGTGGTGAAAATCATTTAATTAGGGAAGAATTTAACATTATTCCTTCTAAAAGACAATATACTGTTGATGATTTTTTATGTATTAAATGTAAAAAGTGTATTAAATCTTGCCCTGTAGATGGAGCTATAATTGAAAAAGATAATAAAATTGCAGTAGATCAATCTAAATGTATTTCATGCGGTAATTGCTTAGAAGCTTGTCCTGTTAAGGGGGCTATGAAAGGAGTATTTATAGATAATCTCGAAGATCAAAAAGGTATTATTCGTCTTGTTGTAAATACTCTTGAAGAGTTTATTGAAAGCAAAGAAGACGAATTACAAAGTTTACCCTCTGAAAAACTCCTTAAATTACAGCTACCTTTATCTAAAATTTGGGATAAGGCATTACAGATATTACCTGATGAAGAAGTTGCTTTAGAAGTTATTGAAAATGCGACTGATAGATTAAAAATTAGGATTATTACTTGGGATGAGTCTAAGTGTGAAAAATGTCGTTTATGTGTTGATGAATGTCCAACAGGGGCTATTACCTATGATCCTGATGAAAATAAGGTTGAAAGAGATTCTGATAAATGTTTAAGATGTAGTAATTGTTACCAGACCTGTCCTTTCTCTGTTGTTAAATATTTCATAGCTAAATTTTTACTTGATGAAGTTGATGGAGAAAAAGTTATTTTAATTACTTTGAAAGAATCTCAATTAGCTAATAGGTGAATTTATTGAGGAGATGATTATTATCGAAGTTTCTACTAAAAAATGCACTAAACCATTAAGAGAGGTTGAAGTCGATTATGAAATCGATAATAGTAAGTGCGAAATATGTGAGGATAAACCTTGTCTTAAAGCTTGTCCAGTTGAAGCAGTTTATATTGATTCAGAGGATAATAATACTAAAATTAATGAAAAGTGTTTTGGTTGTGTTTTATGTAGGGAAGCTTGTCCTTATGATGCTATAAAAATGGAAACGAAGTTAGCAGACCCTATTAGAGAGAATATTCCTAATATAAATCCTAAACTTTGTAGAGCTTGTGGGGCTTGTGTTTCTTCCTGTAAAACTGGAGCAATTCATTTAACTTCTTCTGGTAGTGAAGAAGTTCATAGTGAAATTGATGAAGATAAATGTGTTAGGTGTGGGTATTGTTTTAGATCTTGTCCAACTGATGCAATTAAATATGGTGAAATTCTTCCTAGAACTGTTTCTGGTGGAAGGGCAATAGTTGTAAATCAAAAGAATTGTATTGGTTGTATGACTTGTACAAGAATATGTCCTTCTAGGGGAGCTATTAATGTTGGAAAAACAAGTAAATTACCTTATATTGACCCATCTTACTGTGCAAGATGTGAGGAATGTATGGAGGTTTGTCCATCATCAGCTATTAAATATTCTTCTCGTAAAAAAGCTTATGAATCTTTTAATAAAATTAGATCTTTAGAAATAGCTTCTAATATTATAGATAATGATATTAAAAAATTATCTAACGATATTTCTAAGGTTGATTCAATTTTAACTGATTTAGCTCATGATTATTCTTCTAAAGAGGGTAAAGATTTTCAAATCAATGTTACTAAGTCTATTATTGATAAAATTCAGGATAATATTGTTTCAGACATTTCTGTAGTTGAATTAAATGATTTAGTTGAATATTTCCCACCAATCCGTAAAATCAAGATTTTTGAAGATACTTGTATTGGTTGTGGTGAATGTATTCCTATTTGTCCTGTAAATGCTATTTGGCTTGAAATGCCTTCTCCGATTCATATTGAGGATAATTGTGTTTTTTGTGGTAAATGTGTCTCTACTTGTCCTGTAACAGCTATTGAATTAACTGAGGAGTTTTTTGAAACTCGTGGTAATGATATTTATTTCATTAGAAGAACTATTGATTCTGTTCGGGATGGAGAATTTAGGATTCAGAAAAGTTTATGTCAAGCTTGTGGAGTTTGTGTAAATCAATGCCCTGTTGATGCATTAAGTTTAAAAGACGATGAAATATTTGTAAACCAAGATTTATGTATATCTTGTAGAGAATGTGAGGCTTTATGCCCAGTTAACGCTATTAAAATTTGTTTGAACAATGAATGATTGAATAATTTAATATTTGTATTATTAATTATTTACATTGAATATTTTTATTAAATATTTGTATTGTAATAAATACAATACTTTACTAAATACTAATAAATATTAATATTTTATTAAATACTTGTCTTACTAAATATTTGTATTATTAAATACTCGTATTTTATTAAATATTGTATTTTATCTTTATTTTTAGTACTATTTTTATTTATAAGTACTAATCCTTTTATTTTTAATCGTTTTAGAATTTTTATTAATTCTGTTAAGTAGGTTTTCATTTTATGGAGGAATTTTAATGAAAAGATTATTTGTAACTGATTGTGAAGGGCCATTATCCTTAAATGATAATGCTTATGAGCTTGCAAAAGAATTTATTCCAGAAGGAGATGAATTTTTTAGGATTATTAGCTTATTTGATGATTATTTGGTGGATATTATTAAAAAAGAGAATTATAACTCTGGAAGTACTCTTAAACTTATTGTTCCTTTTTTTAAAGCTTTTAATTTGACTAATCAAGATATTGTTAATTTTTCTAGGAATAATATTTTTTTAGTTGATAATGCACAAAATACTCTTAATTTAGCTAGAAACACTATGGATTCATATATAGTAAGTACTAGCTATGGTCAGTATATTGAAGCTATCTCGGATTATCTTGATTTTCCTTTTGAAAATACTTACTATACACATTTAGATAATTTAGATAATTATGAGTTGTCTGTTGATGAAAAAGAAAAGCTGATTGAATTTAAAGATATTATCGTTGATATAGCTAAAAAAGAGTATGATAGTGGAGTTTTAAGTACTGATTCTTTAAATATTTTAAATGAGATTTTTTTTAAAGAAATTCCTAAAATGAATGTTTATTCTCTTATTAATGATATTGAGTGTGTTGGTGGAATTGGAAAGCAACTTGCTCTTGAAGATATTTTATCAAAACTTAATGTTGATGAAGCTAATATTATGTATGTAGGAGATAGTCATACTGATGTTGAACCTTTAAAATTTGCAAAGGAAAATGGTGGCATTGCTGTTTCTTTCAATGGTAATGAGGTAGCTATACGTGAAGCTGATATAGCCATAATCTCTGATAATACTATTGTAACTTCTCTTTTAATAGATCTTCATAGTAAGTTCAATAAAAATTATGTTTTAGAATTTGCTAAATCTTTTAATATGGATATTAAACGTGCATTTGAGAGTTTTAGAATTAGTTTTACTCTTATTGAAGAATTTAATGAATTATTTAAAAATAATGATTTACCAATTATTGAGTTGGTTAATGAGGAAAATATTGATGAGCTTATATCTGAGAGTATTAAAATGAGAAAAAAAATTCGAGGGAAAAGTATTGGTTCTTTAGGATAATTTAATAATTTATAATTACAATTACAATTACAATTTATTTATTCATTTTAGTAATCTATAAAATTAATAAAGTTTATATTAATTATAAGTTTATATTAATAATATAATTAATTTAATAATATGATTAAATACTTTAGATATTAATAATATATTCTATACTTAGTTTAATTGTTATTAATTCTAACTATTATTTATTAATTTAATAAAATAATTAATAATAATCTAATAATTTAAATGGTTTACTAACTCCCTATACAATAATGAAGGTGTTTTATGATAGATAAAAGCTTAATTGATGATACTTTTGCAGAATGCTTTTCTGGAAAATATATTAGAGCATTAATTACTGCAGAAGATGAAGAAACTTTAAAACAAGCTGCATATGATTCAACTTCAACTCCTGGAGCTGTTATTGGAAGAATTGAAGGTGGAGTTGAAAGCTTTATTGATGGAAATAAGACTCCTGATGGTCGGATAGGTGCTATTGTTCAGTATTGGTTTGGCCTTGATAATATGGAGAAATATGAAGTTGAATTATCTTATAGGATTCGTCAAGATGTTTTAGTTAAACCATTTACTCGAATGTTTAATTATACTGATGCGTCTAATAAAATTGGTTCTATTAATATGATGAAACAAGTAGGTCATTGTGGGGATGGCTATGAATGGATTGAAAGTGATTATAATCGTGAAATGATAAATGTTCCAATAGCTGTTCCTGATTTTCAAATAGAAAATGAACTTTATTATGGTGAAGGTGTGATGGGAGCTAATTTTTGGTATATGTGTAAAAGTAAAGAAGCAGTTCTCGAAGCTGGTAAATTAGCTATTGATGCTATTATGGAAGTTGAAGGTGCTATAGCTCCTTTTGGAATTTGTTCTGCAGCTTCTAAAGTTGAAACAAATTATCCTTGGATTGGACCTACTACTAATCATCCATATTGCCCCTCATTAAAGAAAGATATTGGAAATATTTCTAAAGTTCCAGACAGTGTTAATTATATTCCTGAAATTGTTATTAATGGAACTGACATGAACGTTGCAAAATTAGCTATGAAAAAATCTATTGAAGCTGTTTTAGCTAGTGATTATTCTGATGATATTGTTAAAATTTCTGCTGGTAATTTTAATGGTAGTCTTGGTGAATATAATTTAAATTTATTGGATATTTTTTAAATATAAATATTTTGATCTATGCTATAATTAATTATTAATAAGTAATTATTTAATAAATGATTTTATTATTAAATATTATTAAATGATTTTTTGCTAAATTATTTTATTATTAAATATTATTAAATGGTTATATATTAGATAAGGAGTAAATTATGAGTATTTTAGATAATAATATTCCTGTTGATGTAATTGGTTTTGGTGCTTTAAATCTTGATAAGATGTATTATGTAAATGATATTGCTTGTCATGATGAAGAAAGCTATATTAAGGATTTTGATTCAAATCCTGGAGGTTCTGCAGCTAATACTATAGTAGGACTTTCTCGATTAGGAGTTTCTACATCTTATATTGGTAAAATAGCTGATGATGAAGAAGGAGAAATAATTGAATTGAATCTAATATCTGAGGGTGTTTTTGTTAATAATATTATTGAATCTGAAAAAGGTAACTCTGGAAAAGTTATGGGTTTCATTGATGAAAATGGTCAAAGAGCATTGTATGTTGACTCTGGAGTTAATGATGAAATAACTATAGATGAGATTAATATTGAAAATATTAAAAACACTAAAATAATACATTATTCTTCTTTTTTTGGAAACTCATTTAATACTCAATTGGAACTTTTAGATTATATTCCAGATTCTGTTGTTTTAAGTTTAGATCCTGGAATGTTTTATGCTAAAAAAAATATTAAAAAGCTTAAAAAGTTGTTAAATAGAACTGACATTCTTCTTATAAATGAAAATGAGCTTAAATTATTATTTAAAGATTATTATTTGGAGATTAATGAATTAAAAGGTTCTGATAATGAATCAACAGATGTTAATAATTCTTTATCATTTAAAGATATTGCTCGTATTGTTATTAATGATGGAATTGAAACTATTGTTGTTAAAAGGGGAGAAAAAAGTGTCTTTGCTATTAATCAAAATGAAGAAGTTGAAGTTCCAGCTTTTAAAACTGATGTAGTTGATACTACGGCTGCTGGAGATTCTTTTAATGCAGGATTTTTATATTCTTTTTTAAAGGGCTATTCTCTTCATAAATCTTGTTTGATTGGAAATTGGGTGGCTTCTAAGTGTGTTGAGAATATTTGTACTGTTGGCCTTCCAGATAAATCCCAACTTGAAGATTTTGAGAAAAGTATTGGCATTGATATTTAGTAATTGTTATTAGATTATTATTAATTATGATATTGATTATTACTATTAGTTATAGTTATTAAATTATTGTTAACTATTTAATTATTATTTAATGATCATTTATTATTAGATATTTTTATTAATTACTAAACTATTATTAAAAATTATTTTTAATTGTTTAATTATTTTTTATATAATTTTATCTTTAATAATTAGTCTATTATTTTTAATTTTTCAATTATTTTTTATATAATTTTATCTTTAATAATTAGTCTATTATTTTTAATTTTTTAATTATTTTTTATATTAAATCCTGAAATATAAAGCATAAAATATAAAGCATAAAGTATAAGCATAAAAGATGGTGTATATAACATTAAGTAAAATCTTAGCTATGGGAACTAAGAAGATAATAATATATATTAGAATTAATAAAAATATTTTTATCTTTTATAAAATGATCTTTGATATTTATTAAAATATCAAAATAATATTTTTTTATAGAATGGTCTTTTTGATATTTATATATCTTTATGATTTTAGAGGAAGATTTATGGAAATAAAACTTAAAAAACAAATGGAGGATCTTCAAAGAGAAGTTGTTCTTAAATCAGTAGATTTGGACGATGATATCGATGATTTTGAAGTTGATATTGGTGCTTATGATGGCTATGATAAGCTTATAACTATTTCTCCACGTTGTGTTAGATGTGACCTTTGTGTTGAAGAGTGTCCTGTTGATGCTATTTCTCATTCTAGTGCTGTTAAAAAATCTAGAGTTGAAGATAACTGTGTTAAATGTGAGATTTGTGCACAAACTTGTCCTGTTTCTTGTATTTATGTAATGGAAACTAAATCAGCTATTAATAAAGAAAGTGATGATAGTGATGTGGAATATTCATTGAAAGAAGTTAAGGTTCCACATCGTGTTCTTAGAATGAAGGACATTAATATTGATAGAACTAAATGTGATGATTGTGGTGATTGTGTTAAGTTCTGTCCTACAAAAGCTATTACTATTAAAGATAAATCAATAATTGAAGCAGCTGATGATACATCCTATCCTTATTTAGAGGATAAAGAGTATCCATACATTGATAAAAAACTTTGTGTTGGATGTGGTTCTTGTGTTAATTTGTGTAGTACTGATGCTATAACTCTTGATAGGGCTTTAGGACCTGTTATTGTTACTAAATCTCTTTACATTGATCAAAATGCTTGTGTTCAATGTTATCTGTGTGAAGAATCATGTCCTGTTGATGCTATTAGGTTAGATGGGGATGAAGTTGTATTAGATGATGATAAATGTATTAGATGTAATGTTTGTTCTAGTAAATGTCCAGTTAATGCTTTATCTTTGAAAGATTTAGAAGAATCAGAAGATTTAGAAGAGCCAGAAGACTTAAAAAGTTCAGAAGAATTAAAAGATTTAAAAGAGTCAAAAAGTTTAGAAAAGTCAGAAGACTTAGAAAATAGTACTGATTCAGAAACAAAATAATCATTAAATAAATAAACTTATTAAACTTATATTTTGAAGGGATTTTATGAAAGCAAAAGAAATGATGGATAAAGATTTTATCTATGTATCACCTGAGGATAGTGTAGAAAATGTTTCTATAAAAATGGAAGAGTCAAGAAGGTTTACTAGTCCTGTTGTTAGTCCTGATATGAAGCTAATTGGTTGGATAACTTCATTAGATGTTACTCGTGGTTTAAGAGAAGGTAAAAAAACTGCTTCTGATATTATGCATCCTAAAGAAGAGATTATTTATATTTATGAAAATGATCCTTCTAGATTAGCTGTTATTGAAACTTCTAATCATAAACTAATTAGTATGCCAGTTCTTAACAAGGATGAAATTGTTACTGGAGTAATCAGGTCTTTTGATATTATCGATACTTTATCCTCTCTTTATGATGTTAAGGTCTATAAACTTTATGAAGCTATGCAGCAAGAGCTTAAAGGTGTTACTTGGGAAGAATTAATGGAAGCTTCAGCTATTATTAGTCGTAGAACTACTGGAAAACGCATTAAAGCTGAGGATTATGAGAAAAATATTCGTAATGCTACCTTTGGAGAGGCAATATGGGCGACTGGTGGTCTTGAAAAATTCTTTGTTGGTTTAATAGCTGTTGGTGAACTTGTAATTGCAAGAAAAGTAGGTAAAGCAAGAAAATAATAAGTTTTAATGGATATATTTAATAGATATACTTTTATAAATATTTTAATAAATATTTTTGATAAGACATTATTGATATATTTTTAATATTGATAAATATGTTTTCAATATTAATCTTATATTTTTGATAAAGAATTTTTAATAAATATTAAGTTTAATTAATCATCGATGATTTAAATGAGTGAAAAAAATAATTTTAATGAATATCAAGAGAAAACAGTTCTTGTAACTGGTGGAGCTGGATGTGTTGGTAGTAACTTATCTAAAAAATTAGCTAATTTAGGTGTAAAGAAAGTTATTATTCTTGATAATTTATCTTCTGCTTATGAATGGAATATACCTAAAGATGAGAATATTGAATTTATTAAAGGAGATATTCTTGATGAGGCTGTCTTAAAAAGAGTTTTTAAACAAAAACCTTCTCATGTTTTTCATTTAGCTGCTCATTTTGCTAATCAGAATAGTGTTGATAATCCTGAGCATGATTTAATGGTTAATGGAATTGGTATTCTTAAAGTACTTCAACATGCACAATTAACTGGTGTTGAACGCTTTGTTTACTCTTCTTCTGGTTGTGGTGTTTATGGACTTGATTCTAAAATGCCTTTTGAGGAACATGATATTTCTATTTCTTTACACACTCCTTATCAAGTTACTAAACTTCTTGGAGAGCTTTACACTAATTATTTCAACAACTTGTATGAAATGCCTATTGTAAATGCAAGGTTTTTTAATGTTTTTGGTCCTGGTGAAGTTCCAGGTAAATATAGAAATGTGATTCCTAACTTTTTTTATTGGTCTATGACAAATCAAGCTCTTCCTATTACTGGTGATGGTAGTGAAACAAGAGATTGGACTTTTGTTGGGGATATTGTTAATGGTCTTTTAGCTATGGGTATTGAAGAAGAAGCTATTGGTGAAGCTATTAATTTAGGTTCTGGTAAAGATCATCAGGTTATTGATATGGCAAATAAAGTAAATGCTTTAACTGGAAATAAAGAAGGTATAGCTTACAGAGCAAGAAGAGATTGGGATGCTAAAAATAAATTATTATCTTCAATTGATAAAGCTAAGGATATTTTAGATTATAAACCTTCTATTTCTTTTGATGAAGGATTAAAATATACATATAAATGGTTTGATGATAATTGGGATAATATTGAAGAAAGTGCAGAATTTGATTATTAATTAGCTAAATTTTATGTTTAGCTTTTAATTAACTTATTTCATTTTTAACTTTTTTCTTTATAGTTTTTAATTTTATATTTTTTAGTTTTTTTCTTTTATGGAGGTTTAAGTATGGACTTTAAAGATTGTATTGATTTTGCAAATGAAAACCCTGTGGCTTGGTTAGCTACTTCAAAAAATGACCAACCTCATGTTAGGGCTATGGGTATGTGGTATGCTGATGAAACTGGTTTTTACTTTCAATCAGCTATTATTAAAGATTTAGTTGGGGAAATTAAAGAGAATCCTAAAATTGAATTGGCATTTTTTAAACCAGATGAGGGAACTGGAACAATGCTTCGTGTTGAAGGCGAAGCAGAATTTATAGATGATATTGAAATGAAAAAGCTTTGTTTAGAAGATAGACCTTTTTTAAAAGAGTTTGGTTTAACAGCTGAAGGTGATGAGTTAATACTATTTAGGATTTCTACTGGTAAAGCTCATTTTTGGACTATGGCTACTAATTTAGATCCTAAGGAAATTATCAAGTTTTAAAAACTGGTTATAGTTTGATAATTTCAATTTTATAATTTTATAGTTTATAATTTTATATTTTATAGTTTTATAATCGGTATTTTTATAGTTTTATAATTTTTTAGATTTATAATTATGATTTTATAGTATATAATTTATTATTTTTCTATTTTAATTGATTTTAGATTTTTTTGATATTATGAAGATTTTAGTTATTCAAGAATCAGACTGGTTAGAGAGAAACCCTCACCAACAACATCATCTTATGGATAGGATGGCTGTAAGAGGTCACGAAATTCGTGTAATTGATTATCCTATTGATTGGTCAAAAGATAATGACAAAGGACTTGTTTATCCTAAAAAAACGTTTTATAATGTATCTAAGGTAGATGAAAATGCAAATATTCAAGTTATTCGCCCTAGCTTTATTAAACTCCCAGTTTTTAGCTATTTGTCTTTAGCTAATTCTCATAGAAATGAGATTAAAAAGCAAATAAAAGAATTTAAACCAGATGTTATTGTTGCTCTTGGACTTATGAATGCTTATATAGCTTCAAAGATAGCTAAAAGTGAAAATATTCCTTTTATTTATTATTTAATTGATGTTTTATACACTTTAATTCCAGAAAAGGCTTTTCAATCATTTGGTCGTATGATTAATAAGAAAGCTATAACCAATTCAGATATTGTAATTACAATAAATGAACAACTTAAGAGTTTAGCTATTGATTTAGGTGCAAAAAAAGATCAAACTATCGTAATTGATGCAGGTATTGATTTTGAATCTTATAATCCTGATTTAGATGATTCAACTATAAGAGAAGAACTAGGTATTAAAAAAGACGATATTGTTCTTTTTTTTATGGGATGGATTTATGATTTTGCTGGTATGAAGGAGTTAGCTATTGAGTTAGGTAAGAAAAAAGAGAATTATCCTAATTTTAAAATTGTTATTGTTGGTGATGGTGATGCTTATGATGATATGGTTAAAATTAAAGATGATTATGATCTTTCAAATCAATTAATTTTAACTGGTAAGCAACCATATACTCGTATTCCTGAGTTTTTATCTTTAGCTGATTTTTGTCTTCTTCCTGCTTATATTGATGAGGAAATTATGCAGGATATTGTTCCGATTAAATTATATGAATACTTAGCTATGAGAAAGGTGGTTATAGCTACAAAACTTCCTGGTATTTTTAAGGAGTTTGGAGAGTTTCATGGTATTGAATATGTTAATTCAGCTAGTGAAGTTCTTGTTTGTGCTAAGTCTATTATTGACAGTGGAAATTATGATAATATAGCTAATTTGGGTCGTGATTTTGTTAAAAATAATGATTGGAATCTTATTACTGATGATTTTGAAAAGGTTTTAAATGATTTGATTGAAGATTTTAGTTAATACCTTTTTTATTATTTTATTAGTAATTTTATTTTTTATTAGTTTTTATTAGTTTTTTGTTTTTACTTTATTATTTTTATATTTTTCATTATATTATAACAAGTTTTAATTTGATCAAATTAGTAATATTTATATTATACTTTATAGAACCTATATCTAGGATAAATAATTTGGTTACATATAAACATAATTTTAAAAACTATATTGATATTTTATTTCAATATAACTATTTTGTATATTCTAAATTACTAATAATATATTTGGGTAAATATATTTGAGTATGTTAAAAATATTTTTTAGTTTGATTGTTAGTTAATAGTTTGATTGCTATTTAATCTAAGTTTAGTTAATCTTTTTTTACTTTAATGTAACCATTTTTATGAATTATTATTCATTTATCCATTATAAATATCGGGGGAATTTATAACGTGATTAATAAAAATTTTAAGTGTTTTAATCTATTTTTAATGGTTTTTTTATTAGCATTTTTAGTTTTTGTTTCTTTTAGTTCAGTCACTGGAGCAAATCCTATAAATATTGATAATTCAACTTCTGATGGTGGAATTAAAAATGCAGTTGATAATTTAGATAATAATGGTACTTTATTTTTAGATAATGGAATATATAGTGGAGTTAATAATACTAATATTTTAATAAATAAAAATGTTACAATTGTTGGTAAAGATAAACAAAGTACGATTATTGATGGTAGTGGAATTTCAAGAATTTTCAATATAACTAGTGGGAATTCGTTAACATTAATTAATCTTACAATTAGAAATTGTAAATCTGATATTGGTGGTTCTATTTATAGTCAAGGTAGTTTAACCTTGGAAAATTGTATTTTTACAAATAATAGTGCTGTTTATAATATAGATAATCCTATTAGTGGTTATGGTGGTGCTATAGCAATTTTTGGCAATGTTGATAATGTAAATATTATTAATTCGACCTTTGATTCTAACAATGCTACTGGTCTTGGTGGTGTTTTCTATTTTGATGGAAAAGTTAATGGTATCAATATAGCTAATTCTAATTTTTATAATAATTATGGTGCTCTTGGAGGAGGATTATACATTAACAATACTTTTAATGGTAATCTACGTATTACAAATTCTACTTTTAGAGGAAACAATGCTAGTGGTCCTGGTGGTGCTATTTGCTTTAATAATGAGGTTAATGGTAGTGTAATTATTATTAATTCTTCATTTAATAATCATAGTAGTTTTGGTATTGGGGGTGCTATTTGTTTTATGAATAGTATTAATGGTTCTGTATCTATTGTTGATTCTGATTTTATCAGTAATAATGTTTCTGGTCCTGGTGGTGCTATCTACTTTGGTAATATGATTGAAGGTCCAGTAAATATTGTAAATTCTACTTTTATGAATAATACTTGTTTTGGTAATGGTGGTGCTATCTACTTTGGTAATATTAATAATTCTGTAAGTATTGTTGATTCTAGTTTTGTTGAAAATAGTGTTTCTGGTCCTGGTGGTGCTATCTACTTTGGTGGAGATATTTTTGGTAATTTAAAAATTATTAATTCTAGCTTTGATAGTAATAGTGCTATTGGTCCTGGTGGTGCTATTAGTTTTGGTAATATTGGTGGAGATGTTATTTTAGCTAACTCTACTTTTAATCGTAATAGTGCTATTGGTCCTGGTGGTGCTATTTACTTTGGCTTTGGTATGATAATAATGGTTCTGTAAGTATTGTTGATTCTAGTTTTGTTGAAAATAGTGTTTCTGGTCCTGGTGGTGCTATCTACTTTGGTAATATTAATGGTTCTGTATCTATCTTTAATTCAACTTTTAATAATAATACTGCTAGTGGTGTTGGTGGTGCTATTAGTTTTAGTTTTATTAATGGTTCTGTGAGTATTGTTGATTCTAGTTTTAATAATAATAATGTTTCTGGTCCTGGTGGTGCTATTTACTTTGGCAGTATGATTAATGGTTCTGTATCTATTGTTGATTCTAGTTTTAATGATAATTCTGCTGGTGGTGTTGGTGGTGCTATTAGTTTTAGTTTTATTAATGGTTCTGTGAGTATTGTTGATTCTAGTTTTAATAATAATAATGTTTCTGGTCCTGGTGGTGCTATTTATTTTGGCAGTATGATTAATGGTTCTGTATCTATTGTTGATTCTAGTTTTAATGATAATTCTGCTGGTGGTGTTGGTGGTGCTATTAGTTTTAGTGTAATTAATGGTTCTGTGAGTATATTGGGATCTAATTTTGATAATAATAATGTTTCTGGTCCTGGTGGTGCTATTTACTTTAGTGATATTAATGGTTCTGTATCTATTGTTGATTCTAGTTTTAATAATAATAATGCTAGTGGTGTTGGTGGTGCTATTAGCTTTAATGTAATTAATGGTACTCTTTATATTGCTAATTCTAGCTTTGATAATAATAATGTTTCTGGTCCTGGTGGTGCTATCTACTTTAGTAATATCAATGGCTCTGTAACTATATTTAATTCAACTTTTAATAATAATTCTGCTGGTGGTGTTGGTGGTGCAATTAATTTTGGTTTTATTAATGGTTCTATAAGTATTGTTGATTCTAGTTTTGTTGAAAATAGTGTTTCTGGTCCTGGTGGTGCTATCTATGTTGGAGGAGATATTTTTGGTAATTTAAAAATTATTAATTCTAGCTTTGATAGTAATAGTGCTATTGGTCCTGGTGGTGCTATTAGTTTTGGTAATATTGGTGGAGATGTTATTTTAGCTAACTCTACTTTTAATAGTAATAGTGCTATTGGTCCTGGTGGTGCTATTAGTTTTGGTAATATTGGTGGAGATGTTATTTTAGCTAACTCTACTTTTAATCGTAATAGTGCTATTGGTCCTGGTGGTGCTATTTACTTTGGCAGTATGATTAATGGTTCTGTATCTATTGTTGATTCTAAATTTAATAATAATTCTGCTGGTGGTGTTGGTGGTGCAATTAATTTTGGTTTTATTAATGGTTCTGTGAGTATTGTTGATTCTAGTTTTGTTGAAAATAGTGTTTCTGGTCCTGGTGGTGCTATCTACTTTGGTAATATTAATGGTTCTGTAACTATCTCTAATTCTAGTTTTGATAATAATAAAGCTTTATTCAATGGTTCTGGTGGCGCTATTAGTTTTGGTAATATTCAGGGTAATGTGAGTATAATTGGTTCTGGTTTTGATGATAATGGTGTTTCTGGTCCTGGTGGTGCTATTTCATTTAATGGGAATTTTAATAATATAATTATTACTAATTCTAATTTTAGTGATAATGTTGCTAGTGGTATGGGTAGTGCTATTTATGTTGAAAGAGCTTCTAATCTTGATATATCCAGATGTAACTTTACAAACAATTCTCTAACTAATGGAGGAGTTATTTATCTCATTGAATGTGAAAATGTTTCAATAGTATCTTCTAATATTATAAATAATGTTCAGGGAATATATGTTGTTAATTGTACTAATGTTTCTATAATTTATAATAGACTATTTAATAATAGTTTATTTGATTTGAATGTTACTAATGGTGGAGTTGTAGCTGATTATAATTGGTGGGGAAATAACACTCCTTCAGCTTATTATGGTGTTATATTAAATAATTACTTTATTACAAATGTTATCAACACTACTTCTGTAGCTTATGAAGGTATAGCTAAGTTTAGATATATTATTAAATTGACTGATGATGGTAGTTTTGATCCTTTTAAATTGCCTTATTTTGAATGCTTTGTTTATTTAAATAATTCTTGTATTAATTCATTTGATGCTAGATTTAATAATAATTTCACTGTTTATAGTGGGGTCTTCAATGGTTTTACTAATTATGAATTTTTAATTGATAATCAGAATATTTCTATAAGTCTTTTTTCAACTAAAAAAAATACTAAAATTAGTATATCTTCACCTACTATAAATCAAGGTAAAAAAACTTCTATTAGAGTCACTTTAACAGATTCTCAAGGTAATCCTTTAGCTTATAAATCTGTTAAACTTATAATTAACAAGAAAACATATATTAAAAACACTAATGATTATGGAGTTGCAGTATTTAACATTGGTGGATTAAAAGGAGGTAAATATAAAGTTACTGGAATTTATGATGGAGATAATACTTATGCATCATCTATGAGTTCTAAATACCAGATTGTTAATCCTAAAGTTGATTTAGCTATTTTAAAAGTTAAAAAAATAAAAAATAGATATAATAAACAAGTAAGTAAATATATTGTAACAATCCAAAACAAAGGTAGTTTAAAATCTAAAAAAACTCAATTAAAGTTATGGCATGTTAGAAAAGGAATTAAAATACACTCTAAATATATAAATATAAAGCCTATTAAAGGTAATGGGAAAATAAACATTATTGTTACTTATTATCCAGATAAAGCTCATCATAAATATTGTAAAAAACAATATTTTGTTTTAAATCCTAAAAAAACGATGAATGAAATAACTTATAAAAACAATAAAAAGGTTATAAAGGTTTAAAATTTTTAGTTTATTTTATTTTTTTATTTTATTTTTTCATTTTTTATTTATAATTATTTACAAATATTTATAGCAAGAAACTTAGGCTTATTTTATAAAAATGTAGGCTTATAATTATAAAATTGAATTTATTCAATTAAATTCTTAATTTATATATAATATTAAAACATAATATAATATAGGTGATTTTTATGAAAGAAAATGTTTTTTATGGAAAAGGAATGGGACCAGTAAAAAGAGATTTTCCTGATATATATGAAGCTATAGTTGAATTAAATGATGCAGTCTATACAGGTAAAGTTATTGACTATAAAACTCAAAAATTCATCGCTTTAGCTATCGCAGCATCAAATTCAGATGATAGGGCTGTTAAAAAACAAATTCAAAGTGCAATTAATGAATTTAATGCTACTAAAGATGAAATCATGGATGTTTTAAGAATGGTTCTACTTACTTCAGGTATGCCTCCATTTGTAAAGGCAGTTAAAATATTATATGATGTAATGGAATAATTTTAATTCAATAATCTCTAGAATTTTTATTTTTACTTTTTATATAATTTTTCTTATATTTTTTTATATAATACTTTTTATATTTATTATAGAATATATTTTAATTTTGAATATATTTTAATTTTATATAATTTTCTACTTTTTATATAATTTTTTACCTTTTGTATAATATATTTCATATTTTTTATATAATATTCTTTTATATTTTATCAAATTAGGGAAAAGTTTTTATATGATGAAATATTAATATAATATCATTAAATAGAGAGTGTTCACATTTTATAGTCTTTATATAATATTTTTTTATATTTTATCTAATGAGAGAAAAGTTTTTATATGATGAAATATTAATATAATATCATTAAATAGCGAGTGTTCACATAATTCTAACTATTCTTTAAATAAAATATCTTTGACTGAAACTGTTTAAAAAAGTTCAATGTTTTTATATCTTTAAATCTTTTTTAGATATAATAATATTAAGGGCTATATTTAGTATTAATAAGAAAAGAAGCTTATTTTTATATGATTCATATTTTTTTTAATTTTATTCCTATATTTTTAGGCTTCTTTTCTTATTAATAATATAGTGATTGTTCACTAAAATTTTAGTGATTGTTCACTCAATTAGAAATTATTGTCTATTCAATTAGTGATTGCTTATTCAATCAAATTTCTTTTTTGTTATTAATAAAATAATATTTAATATAAAACGAAAATAAAGGGGGGTGAAAATGATAAAAATTTATAATCTTAAATTCATAAGGTTTTTTTTACTGTTTATTGTTGCAGTTTTTATACTTGTTTCAATATCTTCTATTAATGCAGCTGACATAAATTTAAATAGCACTAATTCTAGTGGTATTGGTGGTGCAATAGATGATATTGGTAGTGGATCTGACATAGATAATACTTTAACTTTAAATCCTGGTACTTATAATAAAACTAGTGATATTAATGTTAGTATTAATTTTAGTGGTAAAAATGTTTTGATTCGTGGAAATGGTTCTCCTGATCAAGTTATCATTGATGCAAGAGGATTAGGAAGAATGTTCAATATTTCTGGTAATTCTAACATTACTTTTGAAAATATAACATTTATAAATGGTTATATAAATAATGGAAATGGTGGATCTCTTTACATAACCGCAGGTAAAACAACTATAACTAACTGTGTCTTTAAAAACAATAATGCATCTACTGTTAATACATCCGCATCATCACCAGCTTATACTTATGGTGGTGCTATTTATAACACTGCTAACAACCTTGAGATAAATAATTCAAAATTTACAAATAACACTGCTTACACTAGAACTTATCACTATAATTGGGGACAGGATTCTTTTGCATATGGTGGTGCTATTTATAATACTGGTCTTAATCTCAGTGTAAATAACTCTGAATTTAACAATAACACTATTTATTCAGAATCTTGGTCAGGCTATGTATCTGCTGATGCTCATGGATATGGTGGTGCTATTTACAATACTGGTGATAACTTTAAATTAATCAATTCTATCTTTAATAATAACAAAATCACCTCTGATGCAGGATCTAATGATTATAATTATCCTCATTCTGATGCTCAAGGAGCAGGTGTTTTCAACTCAGGTAAAGGATTGTCAGTGACAAATTCTACGTTCATTAATAATAACATCACTTCATATGCAGGATCTCGATATGATTTTGGTTCGAATAATGCTTGGGGTGCTGGTATTTACACTAATAATGAATTTTCTATAAATGGTTCAAACTTCTTCAATAATACTATTGTTGCTACAAGTTGGGCTGATGAATATTATAGTGGCTATGTTGAATATGTGGATAATGGTACTGGTATTGATATTTATGTTAATTCTGCTAATGTAGGTATCAATTATAATCGATTTGTTGGAAACTATTCCAATAAAGTTTTCTTTGCTAATTTTGCTAATGTTAGCGCAGATTATAATTGGTGGGGTAAGAATAGTATTGCTGGTTATACTAATTTGAATACTAATAATCATTATATTCTTAATATAGCTAATACTACAAGCTTGAATGGTATTGTTATTGGTGATCAAATAATATTTAATCTTCTGGTATTAAATACTACTCGTAATAATGATGGTGTGGAATATTTACCTTATTTTGCCATCAATGGTACTTTTAATGGCTTTGTTTTTAATAGTACTTGGAATGATAGATTTAAATATAACTACACAATCAATAGAACCAACTGGCAATATGTTCTTGCTCATTTAGATATGCAAGATACTAGTTTCCAATTCTATGTAATGATGACTACTAATTCAACAATTGTAATAGATCCAATTAATCCCAAGATAGATAATAATGTTACTATCACAGGACATTTAGCTAATTATACTAATATTACACAGGTTAATGTTTCTGTTGATGGTAATCTTTATCTTGTTGATGTGAATAGCAATGGTGATTGGACTTTAACTTATTTAACTAACCGTACTGGTAGTATCTCAGTTTTAGTTAGTTTAACTGGTAATTCATACTATACTGACTTCAGTAACTCTACTATGTTTAATGTATTAAAAACCACTAATTCTACTATCGTTGTTAGTCCATCTAGTGTTAATATTGGTGAAAATGTTAATGTAACTGGTCAATTGGCTAATTATACTGGAATAAGTAGTATTAATGTTACTATTGGTGGTAATACTTATCCTGTTACTGTTGATAGTACTGGTTTTTGGAGTCTTAATTATACTACTAAAAAGACAGGTAATATCACAGTGGCTGTTAACTTTAATGGTAATGACAATTATACTGGTTTTAGTAATACTACTAGTTTTGAAGTGTTTAAGAATAGTACTAATTCTAGTATTGTTGTTTCTAATGTTCATGTTGGAAATGATGCTATTATTAGTGGTCAGTTAGCTGGTTATCTTGGTGATGGTTCTGATTCTTTAACTGTTACTGTTGATGGTAATGATTATAATGTTACCATTGGTGCTGATGGTGATTGGAGTCTTAATTATACAACTGAAAAGACAGGTAATATCACAGTAGCTATTAGTTTTGATGGTAATGATAATTACACAGCATTTACTAATACTACTAGTTTTGAAGTGTTTAAGAATAGTACTAATTCTAGCATTGTTATCAATCCTAACAATCCAAATATTGGGGATAATATTACTATTAGTGGCCAATTAGCTAATTATACTAATATTACACAGGTTAATGTTACTATAGAGGGTAATAATTATCTTGTTGATGTTAATAGTACTGGTGGTTGGATTTTAAACTATACTGTTTCTAATGTAGGTAATATTAGTGTTTCTGTTAGTTTATCTGGTGATTATTACTATATGGATTTCATAAATAAAACTAACTTTTTAGTTAATAAGTTAAATTCAACTATTTCTGCTGAAATTCCTAATGGAACTGTTGGTGAAACAGTTAATGTTGCTGTTAAACTTGATGAAACCATTAATATTATAGCTAATGTTACTATTGGCAATCATACCTATTATGATATTGTTTTTGTAGATGGTGTAGCTATTATTCCATATTCAATAACAGTACCATATCTTGGAAATCTCAATGTAACTTTCTTAGGTAATGATCAATATAATAGTGGCAGTGTCCTTGTAAATGTCAACTTTAAGGCACCAACTAATGTCATTGTTGATAAAAAGACTACTGGAAAAGGTAAAGATGTGATCTTATCTGCTAAACTATTAGATCACAATGGTAACCCATTATCTGATAAAACTCTCAAGTTCTATATCAATGGTAATTATATTGGTGAAGCTATAACTGATGAAAATGGAATTGCAATACTAAAATACACTGCAAATACTGTAGGTAACTTAACAGTAAATGTTGAATTTGTGGGGGATGACCTATATCTTTCTTCTAATAGTAGTAATATATTGAAAGTAATAACTAATCATCAAAACAAAACAAACAATACAAACAATACAAACAAAACAAATACTACAAATAATACAAAAACAAACCATACTAATACAGATAAAGCTAGTGCTTTTATGAAAAAAACAGGAATACCTTTAATCCCAGCTATATTAGCAATATTCATTGTTTTAGGAATATTACTAAGAAGAAAACAAAATTAATGTTTAAATTTTTAAGGGATAAATTCTTCTTTATCTCTGTTTTTATTTTTTAGTTTATTTTATTTTTTATATATTTTATTTTTTTTATTTTTTTATAAATAAAGGAAAGGTTTTTATACCTCTTATATTAAATATTTTATTATCATCTAAAGTTAAGAATTAATTTAAAGATGGTGTGTTAATTATAGGTATTTTAATTATGGATATATTAATTAAGTAATTAATACAATCTAGTAATTAATCGTGATTACTATAATGTATTAAATTGTAATTAATATGTTATTTAATTAATATTATAATAATTGATGGAATATTAATTACTATAATAATCTATTAATTAATAAATAAACTCTTTTTGGGATATAATCCCTGGATGTGGCTTAATTGCTGAACAAGAGGTGTAATAATGTACAAGTATATTAGAGATGCATGGAAAAATCCTGATAAGTCTTATGTAAGAGAACTTATGTGGGAAAGAGCTCCAATTTGGAGACGTGAAAAAGTAATTCAGAGAATAGACAGACCTACAAGAATCGATCGTGCTAGATCCCTTGGATATAAAGCTAAGAAAGGTTATATTGTTGTTAGAACTAGAGTACGTCGTGGTGGAAGGAGAAAAACTCGTTTTACTGCAGGTCGTAGACCAAAACGTATGGGTGTAAATAAGATAACTCCTTCAAAATCTATCCAAAGAATAGCTGAAGAACGTGTAAGTAAAAAATACCCTAATATGGAAGTTTTAAACTCTTACTGGGTATGGTCTGATGGTAAATTCAAATTCTTTGAAGTTATTTTAGTAGATCCACAAAGTCCTTCTATTATCAATGATCCTAAAATTAATTGGATTTGCGAAAGTCAACACAAAAATAGAGCTCTTAGAGGTTTAACTAGTGCTGGTAAGAAAGGTAGAGGACGAAAAACAAGAGGAAAAGGTTCTGAAAAGAGACATTAATAAAACAAGTTATTTCTTGTTTTAATTTTTCTTTTTTATTCTTTTTTGCTTATTTTTTTTCATTGTTCTTTTATTCTTTTATAATTATTTTTATTCTTTTTTTAAGATTATTTCATTGTTCTTTTTTATTTTAAAAATATTATTCAAATATTTATTTTTTTATATTATTTCTATTCATATTTAATTATTTTTACCAAATATTTTATATTCTATCTAAATATTTTATCATTATTTTTCCTAATTTTTTAGTATTTTCTTATTTTTTTATTTTTATAACCTAATTTGAGTATTTTTTAGAAATCTTAATATGTTAATTTTGATATAATATAATATTAAGAATAATATTTAATATATGAGATATTAAGTAAACTATAAATTAATATATTCATTAAAAATTCAGTTATTTATTAAAACATTTAATAGAAATTTATTAAAATATTAATTATAATACTAATTAATATTGATTATAGAATAAAATTTATCATGTATACATAATTCAAATTGTTTTTGTGTTGATTAAAATGATTCATAATATTAGATATAGATTGTTTGTTTATGCAGATGAAAATGAAGAAGAGCTATTGCAAGGATTAAAAAATCTTCTTCCAACAGCTAAACCAGACCGTGAATTAGCTGAAGGCATACTTGAAGATGATATTGTTATTTTATCTGGAAAGATTGAGAGAAAAAGAGAAACAAAAGATTTTTTTAAAAATCTTTTAGATATGGATAAAAAATCATTGTGTAAGTTAAGTGATGATTTAGAAAGAAAAGTTGATAAAAATGGAAATCTATTCCTCCGATTTTCTAAATCTTCAGCTTGTGAAGAAAACTGGGAGATTTGTGATACTGGTGATTCAATTCATCTTAAAATAAAAGTTGCAGCTTACCCTGCTAAAAAAAATGTAGCTATATCTCTTTTGAATGATGTATTAGATGATTATATTTAATTATTATAAGATTAAATTTAATTATTAGTAGTAGTGTTATCTATAAATGAATTATCTAAAATGAGGTGTTTAATGAAGTTCCATGATTTAAATTTAAAAGGAAAGAATTATAAACTTGATAAAGATTTGATCTTGGATGCTTATAATTTAGGATGGGATTATGTTAATCTAAATTATTCTACTGAGAATTTTAAAAAAGCTATTAATTATAAAAATGAATTAAATCAAGAAATAGATGAAATAATAGCTAATTATCAAAATGAAAATAAAATCAACAGTGAAAATAAATTTGAATTTGAATTTGGGCTTGAAATTAATCCTAAAAGTCAGAATGAATTATATAAACTCTCTAAAAAATATAGGAATGAATCTAAATATATTTCTGTTTTAGGAGGAGATTTAACTATAAATCGGGCTGCTTGTGAAAATAGGCAAATTGATGTTCTTTCAAGACCTTATTTTAGAAATCGTAATTCTTGTGGAATTAATCATGTTTTAGCTAAAGAAGCTGTTAGAAATAATGTTGCTATTGAACTTTGTTTTAATGATATTTTGTCTAGTTATTTAAGTTTTAGGGCAAAAATAATGGCTCATTTTAGAGAAATTATTAAATTATATAACAAATTTAGATTTCCTTTAATAATAACTTCTGGTGCATCATCAATTTGGGAAACAAGATCTCCTAAAGATATTTTTTCTGTTTTTAAAAATTTTGGTCTTTCTCAAGATGATTTAGATTTATGTTTAGATGATTATCCTAATCAATTGATTGAATTTAACAATGAAAGAGAAAATATGATTGTTCTTGGTGTTAAAAAGATTAATAATGATTATTAGATTAGTTATAGGTGGTTCCTCTAATTATTTAGTCTAAATAACATTATTTATAAATAAATAACTAAGTTTATATGGATTTATAATAATTTATAATAATTTATAATAATTTATAAGGATTTATAAGGATCTTTGAAGATTTATAGGATTTATGAATATGAAATTAAAAATATTACCTCCTACATTACGTATTAATAATAGATATTTAGTATTGGATATAAAGTCAGAATTAAAAATTTCAAAAGATGAATTGGTTTCAGCTATTTGGTATGCCTGTTTAAGATTATATGGTGAAATAGGAACTAGTGATTTTAATCTTTGGTTAATGAAGTTTTATGATATTAGTAATTATTCTTCAAATCATTATAAAATAGATAATAATATCAATAATAGTGATATTGATACTGATATCAACAATAATAGTAATAACAATAATAATAAAGTTAATACTAATAGTATTAATAATTTTATTAATTATGAAGAAGAAGAGCCTTCGTATTACCATTTTAAAGTTGTTCTTCGTTGTAAAAGAGGTTGTGAAGAGAAAGTTCGTGGAAGTTTAGCATTATTATCTAATTACAATAATAAAAAAATAGCTATAACAACTATAGGTATATCTGGAACTATATCTTCATCAATAGAAAAGTTTATTAAGTAAGTTGCACATATCTATAAAAGGATAAAACATAAGAAAATATCTATCACTAAATCATGGAGGTTTAGTTTAGTTTTCAATTTGGATTTTTAATTTAAACCATATGTGCTATATTTTGATAAATGCTTTATAATTAATGCATTTAATAGTATATATTACTAAATATTATGTTTATCATTATGTAATATATTATTATATATTATTCAATTATTTAAGTATGATTTTGAGTTGTTTGCTATTATTAAAAGATATAAAAAACTTTTTTAAAAGAAATTTTTTTATAAAAATTAAAACATAAAGTAAACTAAAATAAAATTAAAGTCAATATAATTAAAGATAATATATTTAATTAAAATTCACATGTTTTAATTAAAGATTAATATAATTTAATTATTATTAAAAACTTAATAGATTAAAACAAATCTAGATTTTATTCAATATAATATTTATTTTATTATATAGATTATTAAATATAAATTATTAATATAGCTTATAATAATTTAAATTATCATACTTTATTATAATAAATGATATATTATGAAAATAATTTAAGATAATTATAAAAATAATTTAATAAAATTTAATAAAAATATTTTATATAAAAAAAATATTTTATTATTAAATGATCTATTATTAATATGATTTGTTATTATATAATTCATCAATAATCCAATTGGTTGGTAATATAATTGATTGATAATTAATATTTTACTGATTATTGTTAGTTTATTAATTAGAATTATAAATAATAATTAAAAAATAACTTTGCTAAAAAACGAGAGGTATTAAAATATGCAACCTTTACAAAATGCTGGATATGATAGGGCTATCACTGTCTTTAGCCCAGATGGAAGACTATTCCAAGTAGAATATGCAAGAGAGGCAGTAAAAAGAGGTACTACTTCTTTAGGTGTAAAATCAAAAGAAGGTATTGTACTTTTAGTAGATAAAAGAACTACAAGTAAACTTGTAGAATCCAAATCTATTGAAAAGATCTTTCAAATTGATGACCACATAGGTGCAGCTACATCTGGATTAGTAGCTGATGCAAGAGCATTAATTGAAAGAGCAAGAATGGAATCTCAAATTAATAAAATTACTTATAATGAACCAATAAGAGTTGAATCTTTAGCTAAAAAGATTTGTGATATGAAACAAATGTATACTCAAAATGGTGGTGTACGCCCATTTGGTTCTGCACTTATCATTGGTGGAGTAAATAAAAACGGATGTAAACTCTTTGAAACTGATCCTAGTGGGGCATTAATTGAATATAAAGCAACTGCTATAGGATCTGGAAGATCTGCTGCTATGGATGTTTTTGAAGAAAATTACAGAGAAGATATGACTATTAATGAAGCAATTGATTTAGCTCTTGATGCTGTCTATGAAGCTACTGAAGGTAAAACTACAGTTGAAAGTGTTGAAATAGCTGTTATTGACAAAGAAACTAGAAAATATAGAAAAATTTCTGACGAAGAAGTAGCAGTTCATGTTGAATCACTTATTGCAAGAAAAGATACTGATGATAATATTGAAGAAGAAGAAATTGAGGATGAAGAATAATTGAATAGTAATTCAATTTTTTAATCCTTTTATTATTCTTTGTTTAAATTCTTTATTTAATAAACTTCTTGATCTTAAGATTGTTCATTAATTAAAGTATTATTCTTTAGTAATCATTTAGTGATATAATTTAGTAATATCATTCATTAATATTCTTTAGTCTAATATTTAATTAGATTTATAAGGTTTTATTTGTTAATTAGGCTATTACTCATCTAATTAATCTATTATTTAGTTTAATTAAGTTTTCATTTAGTTTAATTGTTTACTTAGTTTAATTGAGTTAACTAATTTAATTGAGTTAATTAGTTTAATTAATTATTGATTTATTAGATTTTAATTAATTTATAAAATATAATAATCTTATAGATTCTTAATTGAATTTTAACTTATTTTTTATTCTGATATGAAGATATTCTGATGTGAATTGCTTTTATATTAAATGTTCTTATATGAATATGCTTTCATGAAGATATTTTTATTAATGAAATGGTTGTTTTAGATATTAATTATTATTTGAATTAAAAATCATTTAAATTAAAATTATTTAAGTTAAAAGTTATTTAAGTTAAAAGTCATTTAAATTAGAGATTATTTAAATTTAAGATTTTTAGTTGGAGATTGTTTAAAATAGAGTTCATTTAAAATAGAATCATTTATTAGAGGAAAAATAATGGTAAATATTGATGAAGCTATTATAGCTAGATTAGAATCTCATGGTGAGAAATTTGAAATTTTAGTTGATCCTGATTTAGCTGCAGATTTTAAAAATCCTGAAAGAGATGATGTGATTATTGAAGACGTTTTAGCTGTTGAAGATATATTTAAAGATGCTAAAAAAGGAGATACATCTCCTGATGATGCAATGATTAAAGTGTTTGATAATACTGATGTTTTAGAAGTTGCAAAAGAGATAATCAATAAAGGACATATTCAACTTACTGCTCAGCAAAAAAGAGATATGCAGGAAGAAAAAAGGTTAATGGTTATTAATAAGATTGTTAGAGAATCTATTAATCCTCAAACTGGCCTTCCGCATCCAGTAAAGAGAATAGAAAATGCTATGGAAGAAACTAAAGTTAAAATTGATCCTTTTAAATCAGTTGATGAACAGGTACAGACTGTTTTAAAAGCTATTAAAATTAAAATACCTATCAGATTTGAGCATGTTAAAGTTGCAGTAAGATTACCTGGTTCAGTTGCTGGAAACGCTTTTTCTATAATATCTAAATTTGGTAAAATATTAAATGAAGAATGGCAACAAGATGGATCTTGGATAGCTGTTGTTGAAATTCCTGGTGGAGTTCAAGAAGACTTTAATCTTAAAATGAACGAGATTTCTGGTGGGGATGCTGAAACTAAAGTTATTTAATAATTATCCTATTAAATTTTTACTAGTTATTAAAACTAACTATCAAAACTAACTATTAAAACTAACTATTAAAGTGAATTATTAAATTATAATAATTATTAAATAATTTTAAAAAGTTCATTATTAAATAGCTTAAAAAAATTATTATTAAATAATTTTGCAAAATTCATTAGTAAATCATTATTAAATAAGAAAAATTCATTATTATATAAGATTTATTTATATTCATAAATTTTATTACCCTATGGGGGCATATTGTACATGATACACGTAGAAGATAAAGAATTAGTTGTTCCAGGACAAATATTAGCTGAAGAGGGCTATTATTCTGGAAGAGGAACTTTTAAAGATGGAAATTGTGTTTGCTCATCTTTAATGGGTTTGGTTTCCCTTAGGAACAAAAAAATTAGTGTAATTCCTCTTAAAAGTAAATATGTTCCAAAAAAAGGTGATGTAGTAATTGGAGAAATTGACGACGTTCGTTTTTCAATGTGGGGAGTAGATATTAACTCACCTTACTCTGGAATATTACCTGCATCTGAAGTTTTTGGAAGAGAAAAAAAAGAATTAAGTAAAGTATTTGATATTGGTGATGTTTTATTTTTAAGAGTTGTTGATGTAGATGAAGTTAAAAAAGTCAAGCTAGGTTTGAAAGGTCGAGGAATGGGTAAATTTAAAGGAGGAATTTTAGTTGATATTACTCCTACTAAAGTCCCACGTTTAATCGGTAAAAAAGGTTCTATGATCAACATGATTAAAGATAAGACTAAATGTAAAATTGTTGTTGGTCAAAATGGACTTGTTTGGGTTAAAGGTGATAAAGGGATGGAACAGATTACCAAGACCATCATAAATTTAATTGAAGCTGAAGCTCATACTTCTGGTCTTACAGATAGGGTTAGGGATAAACTTTATCTTTTAGTTGATGGAAAGCTACCTGAAGAACAAGAAGAGTTTGAAATTACTGCTGATGATTTAGAATCAATAGATCACTCTAATTCTAATAATGGGAAAGCTAATTCTCATAAAAATAATAATAAGAATTATAATAATAAAAACAGTAATAATACTAATAATGGCAATAACAATAATAGAAATAAATTTGATGAAGAAGAAACAGATGTATTAGAAAAGCCAAAACTTGAAAATATTAAAGAAGAAGTTGAAATTGATTTAGAAGTTGATTCTAAAGAAGATGATTCTAAAAACAAAAAAGGTAATTATCTAGATACTTTTAATCAGGTTAAAGCTCAAAATTCATCTAATAATCCTAGTTTAGGTGAAGTTGATAAAAGTGAAGTTAGCTCTCCTACTTTAAAAATTCAAAATTCTTCTAAAAGTGAATCTAAAAATAACCGGATAAAACCAGTTACTAGTTGGAGAAAAAGAAGTTAGCTATGTCTTTAAAGATACTGTATTTAAAAAGTTAATTATCTATCTATTTATTGAATAAAATAATAGTTTATTATAAAATAATAGATTATAAAATAATAATCTAATTATAAAATAATAATTTATTTATTAAATATAATAATAATTTTAATTAAGGGGTGATTCTTATCACTAATAATAGTAAAAGGGATGATGGGCGAGCATATGATGAAATCCGTCCTTTAAAAATTGAAGCAGGAGTACTTGAAAGAGCAGATGGATCTGCTTATTTGGAAGTTGGTGGAAATAAGGTATTGGTGGCTGTTTATGGTCCACGTGAATCTTATATCCGAAGATTATTGAAACCTAACACAGGTGTTATTAGGTGCAGATATAATATGGCACCTTTTTCAGTTGATGATAGGAAAAGACCAGGACCTGATAGAAGGTCAACAGAAATATCAAAAATAACTGCTGAAGCACTCAGACCAGCTTTAATGCTAGAAGGATTTCCAAGATCTATGGTTGATATTTTCATAGAAATTATTGAGGCTGAAGGTGGAACTAGGTGTGCAGGTATTACTGCTGCTTCTGTTGCTTTAGCTGATGCTGGAATTCCTATGAAAGATTTAGTAGTTGGTTGTGCTGCAGGTAAAGTCAATGATGAAATTGTATTGGATTTATCTGAAAAAGAAGATAAAGAAGGTCAAGCTGATGTTCCTATAGCTATGATGCCAAGAACTGAGGAAATTACATTACTGCAGAGTGATGGTGACTTATCTGAGGAAGAATTTGGAAAGGCACTTGATTTAGCTATGGAAGGATGTAGACAAGTGAATAAAGTTCAAATTGAAGCTCTTAAAACAAGGTATGCTCAAGATGCTGGATCTGATAGTTAATTTTAATGTGAGGGATTACTATGAATATTATACCTGAAATTACAAGAGAATGTATTACTGATCTAATTAATAATAACAAAAGAGAAGATGGGAGAGATCTTGAGGAATACAGAGATATTCTTATCGAAACAGGAGTTATATCTAAAGCAGAAGGCTCTGCAAGGGTTAAAATTGGTAATAGTCAAGTCATTGTTGGTATAAAGCCTCAAATAGGTGAACCATTTCCAGATACTCCTAATGTAGGAGTTTTAATGACAAATGGTGAAATGTTACCTATGGCTGATCCGACTTTTGAACCAGGTCCTCCAAGTGAAACATCAGTTGAACTTGCTCGTGTTGTAGACAGAGGAATTCGTGAAAGTGAAATGGTAGATCTTGAAAAATTGTGTATTGTGCCTGGTAAAAAAGTATGGATGCTTTTCATTGATTTACATATAATTGATTTTGATGGAAATCTCTTTGATACTGCTACATTAGCTGTAATGAGTGCTCTTTTGAATACTAAATTACCTGTAGCTAAAATTGTTGATGATGAAGTTGTAATTGATAAAGAATCTACAACTAATTTGCCTTTAAGGGATAAAGAAGCTATGTGTACTTTCGTTAAAATAGGAGAAAAAATGGTTTTAGATCCTTCTTTAGATGAAGAAGCAATTTTAGATGCTAGACTATCAATTGGTATAACTGAATCTGGTAGTATTTGTGCTATGCAAAAAGGTGGAGATCATCCATTAACTAAAGAAGATATTTTAGGGGCTGTTAAAACAGCTTATTCTAAGGTACCTGATTTATTAGAAAAAGTTAATAATGCTTAATAGCTTTTTTAGCTATTTCATCTTTATTTTTTTCATCAAATATTATTATTTATTTTAAAATTTAATTTTTATTAAGATTTAATCTTATTGAGATTTAATTTTTATTAAGGTTTAATTTTTAGCATTGTTTAATTATTATTTAAGCTATTAAAATCTTTATTTATTGATTTCTATTGAAATTTTTATTGTTTTTTTAAATAAAATCTTAGTAGTCTTATTAATACTCATTTGATGAAAAAAATTACTGAAAAACATTAACTTTATATACTATTTAAGACCAATTTATTATATCATATGAATTTTACTAATTAAGGAAAAATCAAAGATTTTTCATATTTATAATTTATACATATTCATAATGGTTATTTTAAAAAAATAATTAATTTTAAGTTTATAAAAGTGATATTATGGCAAGAACAAAAAAAGTGGGAATTACAGGAAGATTTGGAGCAAGATATGGAAGAAAAGCTAAAAGAACTGTAAAATCCATTGAAGAAAACATGAAAAAGAAGCATGTTTGTCCTAAATGTGATAGACCAGCTGTTAAAAGACAAGCTGTAGGAATTTGGAAATGTAGTAAATGTGATACAGTATTTACTGGTGGAGCTTATGTTCCTCAAACTCCAATGCTTAAAACAGCTAACAGAAATATTAAGAGGGTAGTTGGAGGGGACTAATTGTATAAATGTTCTGAATGTGGAACAGAAATTGATCCAAAAAGCTACATGGAAAATAAATGTCCTAAATGTAGATATAGGATTCTTTTCAAAAAAGTTCCAGCTGTTAAAAGAACTATTAAATCAAGATAGCTCTTTTTACTTTTTTATCTTTTTACTGCTAATTTAATTAGCTATTAAATAAGATATAAATAGTTTTATTAATATTCTATTAATTATAACAAAATTTATTAATTATTAGAATAATTTATTAATTTCTATTTTTACCTATATATAGTGTTTTTGTAATTTTATTTTAGAATAGCTTTATTTTAGAATTTTTTAAAAATTCTCTAAACTTTCTTATTTAGATTTAGATTTAGATTTAGATTTAGATTTAGATTTAGATTTAGATTTAGATTTATTGTTAAGAAGTTTATTTTTATTAAAGAATATTTATTAAGGAATATTTATTAAAGAATATTAAGAATATTTATTAAGGATTTTTTTCATGTTAATTTCAACTTCAAGAAAACCATCATCAAAGACTCGTGCTTTTTGTAAAAATCTTTCACATGCTCTAGATACCGATTATGTTAATCGTGGAAAGATGAGTATGAGAGAATTACAGTTAAAGTCTAATAGTCTTGGCTTAGACAACATAGTCCTTGTTTATGAAATGAAAGGAAACCCAAGTAAAATTACTTTTTTTTCTAATGATGGTGAAGAATTATTAGTTATTCTTGGTTCTGTTAATACAACTAATCAACGTTTACATATAAAGACTTCTGAGTTATCTTTTAAGTCTGAAATTCCAGAATTGGATCTTCTTAGTGATATATTTCCCATAAATGATTCTAATGATAACTATAATGAAAATCATATATATGTTGAAAAATTAGAAGATTATGATGATGAATATGATGATATTGAAGATTTCAATAAAAGAATAGGCATTATTCATTTTTATAATAGGGACGGGAATGATACTGGTCTTAAAATTAATATTAGGAAAATCATTGATTAATATTTATATTGATTAATATTGTTGTGTTGGTTAATGGTGTTCTATTGATTAATCATTATTAGATATCTAGTATTAGATATTTATATTAATTTTAAACGGTATAATATATTTTTTCTTAATAGATATTTTTAATAGTGTTTAGTGGAGGTTTTTATATTTCTGAAATTTCTTTTAATGCTTTAAAATCAGTTGAAAGTAATATCGTAATAGATTTAGAAGATGAAAAATTAGCTAAAATTGTCTTTGATTCTATTTTATTGGAATTTGAATCTTCTCCAGATTATAGGTCTAACATGTATATTAATCTAGATAATTCTAAACTTATTATAAGTATCGATTCTGAAGATGCTACTTCATTTCGTGCTTCTATCAACTCTGCTATTAAATGGATTATGGTATCATTAGATGTTAATGATTTAATTAAATGAATATTATTATAATGAGATTATTTATCACTATAATGTAGATAATAATAAATACTATAATAGATATAATTTATTATTATATCTTTTTGTTATATTTTTTATTAAGTCTTTTATCATCTGTAAAAGTTGATTAAAATTAAATATAACATTCAATATTATAATTAAATATTAAATATAAAAATTAAAGGCATATATTAATATTAAACAATATTAACTATTTGATTATTATTAAATATTTAATTAATAATTATTAATATTAATAATACTATCAATAATAATATTAAATAAAAATATTAAATAATAATATTAAATATAAAGTTTATTTGTTAATAGTATTATTATTAAATACAGTTAGTATTATTAAATAAAAAATAATATTGTTGATTAAACCAATATTAGACTAAAAATACAATTTAAAACTATAATATATATTGTATAAAAAACTAATATTATATATAGAACTTTTATTAAAGATAAATATGATTAGATAAAGTAATAATAGATTGAATTCTTTAAACTAATTTTATTTTATTATTCTAGATTAATTTCATTGTTTAATTAAACTAAAAGGTGAAAATATGGAAGTACCTCAAAATATACAACATCAATTAAATCAATTTCAACAATTACAACAGCAAGCTCAAGCTGTAACTGTACAGAAACAAAATGTAGATATTCAGATCCAAGAAACTGAAAGTGCTCTTGAAGAATTAAAAAAGAGTGATGAAAATGCAGAGGTTTTTAAAACAGCTGGAAACTTGCTAATTAAAGTAAATCGTACTGAAATTAATGAAGAACTTGAAGAAAAACTAGAAACTCTTAAATTAAGAGAAAAAACTATGGCTCGTCAAGAAGAAAGAGTTATGAAAAAGCTTCAAGAGATGCAATCTTCAATCCAAGAAGCTATGCAAAATCAAGCTCCTCAATAAATAGTTCAAACTTTTAAACTTTAATAAAATTGTTATTTTTATATTTAAAATATTTATATTTAAATACTTAGAATATTTTTATATTTAAAAACAAATTTCTAATAAGTTTTCATTATTTATTATCATTTTCATTATTTATGGGATGTTTTTAATTTTTATTACTTATTTTTTATTTATATAATTTTATTTACATATTTTTTATTTCTTAAATCTTTAATTAATATTTATTAGGGTGTTTCAATTTGAATAAACTTAAAAAATTATCCCAAGAGGATTTAGACATTATTTCACAGTATTTTTCAGATAAAGCTAATGAGATTATATTATCTAAAGTTCCATCAAAAGAAGTTTTAGATTTTGATCTTCAAATAGATGCTAGTTATGATGATGAAGAGTTAGATATTAATATTGATGTTGATATTGCTCTTGATGAACTTTCTAAAATCAAAAATGATGATATTGAGTTAGCTATTGAGGAAGCTTATAATCAGTTAGATGTTTTTATTGATGAAAATTATAGAGAATAAGCTTGTATAGAATTAGATGATAGCTATTCTTATTATGCAATAACGATATTATGGCTTTTATATGGTTTTAAAAATTGTTTTTACCGATGAAAATAATGAAAATTTTATTAGAATTGATCAAGAACAATCTGATTATTATAATGATCTTCTAGGAGCTATTGCAATTGACTATAGGAATATTTGTCTAGATTATAAAGATCATTTTGTTGTTTTAGTTTTTGATGATGATTTGCCAATTGCATGTGGATCTTTTGTAGAGTACTGTAAAGATACTGTTGAACTTAAGAATCTTTATGTAAAAGAAGATTATAGAAATCAAGGATTAGGAAATACTATTGTTAAAAAGTTAGAAGAAGAGAGTAAAATAGAGGGATATGATTTTATTATTTTAGAAACAAATATTCACATGCCAATAGCTATTTCTTTTTATTCTAAATTAAATTATAATTTAATTGAAAATTATCCTCCCTTTGTTGGCAATGAACTTTGTGTTTGCATGAAGAAAAAATTGTGATATATTTTATAATATGGTTGTAATTTAATCCATTTTATATAGCTTGATTTTTAACTTAATTAAATTATTTAAATTAATCATTAACTTATTTAGCTTAATTATTAAATTAACTAACTTAATTTTATTTTAATTTTATCAATTTCATTTTATAAAATTTCAAGTAAACTTTAAATACTATAAAGTTTATATTATATTTATGGGTCCAACTCCTTAGTTTATCATACATGAACTGTTATATTAGATTTGGGTTTTTCCCTTATCTATTATTAATGGAGTTTTTTATTTTTTTTTTATTTATATTTTGTATTATTTGTATTAATTTTATTTTAATTTTCATCTATTATTTTTATTTGTGTTTTTTATTTAATTGTATTTTTATTTAATTCTATTTTTGTTTATTTGTATTTTTTGTTTATTTATAGTCATTTTTAAGCTATTTTTAAATTTTTATTATGATTATTTATTAAATTTATTGTTATTTATTAATTAACTGTAATTTATCCAATAAATCATAATTCATTCAATAAATATAAATAATTTATTTATTATAGAAATTATTATAATCTATATTATAAAAATCTAAAATTTTTTATAGTAGAACTTACAAAACTTTTATAACAGCATATCTATATTTTATAATACTAATTTTTGACGATAACTATTTTTTGTGATAAAATGAAAAGATCAACTTTGATTACAATTATTATGGCTCTTATATTAATTTTTGGAGCATATTTATGGGGGATGACTCAACTTAGTCTTGTTGAGCCAGTTGGACGTCTTACAGTAACAAAATTAGGAAATCCAGATATGTTCCCAAACCATGGTAATGCTGAAGTACTTGGTGAGTATGCAGCTAAAACTGGTTCAAAATGTGTTTTGGTTGTTCACTATGGGGGAGATTCTAATTATCGTCAGTTTGTTCAGGAAAGTCCTTTATCTTCCTCTGGAGAAGTAAAAGTTTTAGAATTAGCATTTGTTGATCCTTCGACTTATAAAACTTATGTTGATTGGGGAGAAGTTCTTTACACATTTTTATTCGGAATTCCAGAGGACAGATATACTTATAGGGCTGATGGAATATCATTCCAAACTCTTGATGAAGCTTTAGCTTATGTTGATCAAGAAGCTAAAAATTATGGTCAAGAAGGACCTATTCCTATGTTTTATCATGGAACTGTTCGAGCTGAAGGTCCTTATCTTAATCCTGGCTGTGGATTTCCACTTTATACTCAGATTTCTTGGAAACAATATGGTCGTTTCGGTGCATATTATTATGTTGCAAAAGGATTGATTTGGCCTTATTTATCTAATAGGTATTACCCTTATGAAATTAGTCATTTATCTGACTTACAAAGATTATATAATGAGGGTAATCTTGATTATACGGTTACTTAATACTTTCATGATCAATCTACTTTTTTAATTGATTTTTAATACTTGTTAATACTTTTTAATAATTTTTTATAATTTTTTATAATTTTGTTATTATTTTTATAAATTTTAATATTTTTATTATTTTTAATATTTTTAATTTTTTAGTTTTTTTTATTTCTATATTTTTTATATTTTTAGTATAACCTAAACATTTATATATGATGAAATAATAATATAGTACTAGTTTAGGCTTACCTAAATTTAATAGATTTTATAATACAATTTTTGTTCACCTAACTTTACCTAAAAATTTATATACTAAATACTAGAAATATAAAATTGTCTTTAGGTATTCCTAAATAAGAACTTTCATTTAGGCATTCCTAAATATAAATAAATTTAGGTATTATCAAATATATTTATTCTAAGTATGAAAATTAATTGAAATAATAAAAATATAATGTTTAAAAATATCGATTTCTAGAAATATCGATTATCATTTAGGCATTCCTAAATTTTTATTATATTAAGTAAATTTATTTTATACTTAGACTTATTTATAATATTTTTAGATTATTTATAAATTTTTAGATAAATTAAATCTTTAAATTATTTTTAATTAATTTAAATCAAAGTGAAAAGGTGAAAAAATGGAGGAAAAAAATATTAATTCAATAAAAACATTAAATCAACTTAAAAATGGTGAAAGAGGAACTATTGTTTCTTTTTCTGATAGAGGAGATGTTGAATTAAAAAGGCATCTTTTAGGTATGGGGTTTGTTAAAGGTTCTGAAATTACTTTAGAAAAAGTAGCTCCTTTAGGAGATCCTATTAAATTTAGATTAAAAGGATATTCAATTTGTCTTCGTAAAAATGAGGCAGAAAATATCAAAGTTCAAGTGGTGAACTGATTTTTAATTTTTAAAAATAAAAATATATTAATTTTTTAAATAATTTAAAATAATATTTATTTAAAAAATATTTATTTAAAATAATATTTAATAAAAATATTTAAAAAGAAATAATATTTAAGAATATTTAAAGTAATTATTTAAAATAATTTTTAGTTCATACTTGATTTTTCCATAAATTTATCATTTTTAATAAGGTGGAAATTAATGAATAGTATAAAAATAGGATTAGCTGGAAATCCTAATGTGGGTAAAACAACTTTATTCAATCAATTGACTGGTCTTAGACAGCATGTTGGAAATTGGCCTGGTAAAACAGTAGAAAAAGCAGAAGGTCATCTAAATTTCAACGATTCGAGAATTGATGTAATTGATCTTCCAGGAAATTATGCTCTTAGTGCTCATTCTATTGAAGAGATAGTTTCTAGAGATTTTATTGTTGATGAAAATTCAGATGTTATAGTTAATATTATTGATGCAACTAATATTGAGAGAAATTTATATTTAACTACTCAAATGATGGAACTTGGTGCAAATTTAGTCATTGCTCTTAATATGAATAAATTTGCTAAAAAGAAAGAATATGATATCGATACAAATATGTTATCTGAACTTTTAGGAGTTCCTGTTGTAGAGATTGAGGCTATTGATAATACTGGAAAAGAAGAATTATTGGAAGCCGTTCAAAATGCTGCTAAAAACCCTATTGATAGTAGTAAAAAATTAGTTTATGGTACAGAGTTAACTGAACATCTTGATGATCTTAAAAATCTTATTGAAAAGAATAAAGAATTATCTGATGTTCCATCATCATGGACAGCTATAAAACTGTTAGAAGATGATGATATAATAGTTGAAAAAGTTAAAACTGCTTCAAACTTTATTGAAATATTCAATGAAGTTGAAAAATTAAAAAAACATTTTAAAAATGTTTTTGGCGAGTCTTCTGAAGAAGTTGTTGCTAATTATAGATATTCTTATATTGATGGTTTGGTTAAAGAAGCTATTACTAAACCAGAAGTAGAAAAACAGACAATCACTGAAAAAATTGATAGAGTAGTTACTAATAGAATATTAGGACTTCCAATATTTTTAGTTATAATGTGGATTATATTTCAAATTACTTTTACTGTTGGAGCACCATTCCAAGATCTTCTTGATACTGGATTTGTCATGCTTGGAGATGGTATATTAGCAGTGCTTGGTGAATCTTGGTTTTCTTCACTACTTGTTGATGGTATTATAGGTGGTGTTGGTGGAGTACTTGTATTTTTACCTCAAATATTTTTGATGTTTTTGATGATTAGTATTCTTGAAGATTCAGGATACCTTGCAAGAGCTGCTTTTGTTATGGATAGGATCATGCATAAATTTGTAGGTCTTCATGGAAAAGCATTTATTCCAATGATTTTAGGATTTGGATGTGGTGTTCCAGGAATTATGGCTACTAGGACAATGGAGCATGAAAGAGATAGGATATTAACAATGATGATAATTCCTTTCATGTCTTGTACTGCTAGATTACCTGTTTATGTATTATTTGTCGCTGCTTTCTTTACTGCTTTCCAAGGTGAAGTTATATTCTCGTTATATCTTCTTGGAATAGCTGTAGCTATTATAATTGCTGCAATTCTTAAAAACACTGCATTTAAGGGAATTACAACTCCTTTTGTTATGGAATTACCTTCTTATAAGCTGCCTTCTATAAAAGGTGTACTTATTCATACTTGGGAAAAAGGTTATGGTTTCATTAGAAAAGCAGGTACAATTATCCTTGCAGCTTCTATTGTAGTGTGGGTTTTAAGTAGTGTACCAGTTGGAGTTGATTATGGATCTCAAGAATCTGTAATTGGACAGATTGGTACTGTTGTAGCTCCAATTTTTGGACCATTAGGATTTGGTGAATGGCAACCTTCTGTAGCTTTAATATTTGGTGTAGTAGCTAAGGAGGTGGTTGTAGGAACTTTCAGTTCCCTCTTCGGAGTTGCTGAAGAAGGAGCGGGCATTGAATCGGCAATGCATGAGATTTTCACACCGCTTTCTGCATATGCGTTCTTAGTATTTGTATTACTATATGTTCCATGTTTTGCAGCTTTGGGTACTATAAAACAAGAAACAAACTCTTGGAGATGGCCATTAGCCATGGTAGGTGTTACTACAGTAACTGCATATATTGTGTCGTTCATTGTATATCAAGGTGGAACCCTTTTAGGTTTTGGTTGATATAACTGATTGATATATCTTGTAAAAGTTTTATAAAGGATTTTTATCCTTTATTTTTATTTTAATATAGACTTTTACTTTAATACAATTTTATTTTTATTTTAATTAAAATTTTATTTTAACAAAATTTCATTTTTATTGAAATTTTTATTTAATTTTATAATTATATTCAAATCAATTTGTGTATATTTTTTCTTTATTTTTATTATATTTAAAAAATTTAATTATTATAAGTAACTTATATATTATTTAAGTGGTGGTGAGAATATGCAATGTAGAATGTGTGGCTATGAATTTGATGAGAAAATTATTGGTAGAAGCTGTCAGGGCTGTGGAAAAAGAGAATGTCAGACAGTACATTGTCCTAATTGTGGATATGGTAATTCACCAGAATATGAGACAGAGTTTAAATTTATTGATTCTTTAAAAGATAAACTTAGTTTTAAAAAGAAGAAAGAATAATTTATAAATAATTTTAATATCTGCCGTAATATTAACATTATAAGTAGTAGTAATATTATATCATATTAATAATATATAATTATTATAATAATATAAACATTATAATATATATTAAAATATTATAATATTTATTTTAATAATTACAAAATTTATTAATATTTAATTTAATATTTATTAATACTCATATCAAGTTATTAATATTTATATAATTTTTATTACTATTTGTATAGTTTTTATTACTATTCATATAATCTTATATTAATAAGACTTATTTGTAAAGTTCTAAAATTCAATGATTCTTTAAAATATTATAATTTATTCTAACAGATTTATTCCAACCGATAATATGAATGCTTTAGAAAAATTTCAATCCATTATAATACTTGTTGCTATAATATTTGGGCTAGTTTTTGGACAACTATCAATAATTAATAATAGTGCTGGCTATTTTATAATACCTTTTTTATTTTTGATGCTATTTGGTATATTTGGATCTATATCTCTTAAAGATTTTAAGAAGAGTTTCTCTAATTTTAAATTTGCAAAAGTTACTCTTTTAATGAATTTTATTTGGACTCCTTTATTTGCTTATATTCTTGGAGCTATCTTTCTAAATCAACATATAGATATTTGGGTTGGGTTTATAATGTTGATGGTGACTCCTTGTACTGATTGGTATCTGATTTTTACAGATATTGCTAAAGGAAATCTTCCTCTTTCTACTTCAATTCTTCCTTTAAATTTAATATTACAAATAATACTTCTTCCAATATATTTATTATTATTTTTTGGTGTTTTTGGTTCATTTGATTATGGAATTTTACTTGAAAGCATATTACTTATGGTTTTTTTACCATTTATTTTAGCTCAAATAGCTAGATATCTTTTTACAAATATGAAATCATTAAATCGTTTTAAAGATAATTTTTTTAGTTTTTTTGAGTCTTCTCAAATTATTTTTTTGAGTTTAGCTATTTTTTGTATGTTTGCTTCAAATGGTTATTTATTGGTTAATAATTTGTGGGTTATTTTACTTTTACTTATTCCAATGTTTTTATTTTTCATTTTAAACTTTTTTATAGGTAGATTGTTAACTAACAAATTAAATTTTTGTTATGCAGATTCAGTTAGCTTATCTATGACTACCCTTGCAAGAAATTCTCCAATTGCTTTAGCTATAGCTGTAATAGCTTTTCCAAATCAACCTTTAGTTGCTTTAGCATTAGTTATAGGGCCTTTAATAGAACTACCAGTTTTAGCTATTATATCTCAAATTTTGCTATTTAGCAAAAGAAAAAATTTTTTATAATATCTCAATTTTTAATTTTCTAATATTTTCCAATTATTCTTATTATATTTTATTTTTAGAAATATTCATATATTAATAGCTCTAATAAAAATATATAACTGGTTTGATTAAAAATAAAATTTTAATGTAATCTTTAAATCTAAATTTAAATTCAATTTTTAAATCTGAATTTTATGTAATTTTTAAATTTAATTTAAATTTAATATTTTTATTCGATTGTAAATATTTTAAGAAGTTTAGTAACATTTGGTGGGTGTTTATAATTAATTATCAGCTTAAAAATACTATAGGAAACATTTTTCAGGCATTATTGACAATATTTTTGTTTTTGATTATTGCAGACATAGTTATTTTAGTTTTAGGGTCAATATTCCCTTTTCAACATTATAATCAATATATTGTTGCTAACTTTGATTTAATTGTTTCAATACTTTTAATATTCTTTTTAGCTATCAATTTTTTCTTTTTTGAAAATATTAAAAAGTATTTTCCTAACTTATTAATAATTATTCTTGCAGTTATCCCATTTGAATTTATTTTTCTCTCTATTTGGGGGTATGATATGGGTGCAGGAGTTTATACAGTATTGTATGTTTTTAGAATTTTACATTTATTTGCTTTACTTTATACTTTGAAACTTTTAGGATCTAATTTTATTTCATTCTCAAAACAAAATGGGCTTGGCTATGGTATAATTGCTATTACTGCTATATTCATTATAGGGTCTGTTTTATTTTATATTTTTGAGTTTAATCTTAATCCAAATATAGTTGTATTTGAAGATGCAATTTGGTTTTCATTAGTTTCAGTAACCACTACTGGATATGGTGATATTGTGCCTTTTACTTTAGCTGGAAGAGTTACAGCTGCTTTTTTAATTGTTAGTGGAGTTTCTTTTGCTACATTTGCTACTGCATCTTTAGCAAGTTCTATATTTCAAAAATTCCGTGAAGAGAAAGTTACTCGAGATAAAGAACTTGATGAGCAAAATAAATTGTTAATAGAAAAGTTTGAAAAAACTCGGGATGAATTAAATGAAATTAAAGGTATGATTAAAAAATTAGAAAAATAGCTTTTAAGTATGTAATTTTTAGAATATTTATATTTGGAGGTTTTTAATGTTAGAAGTAATACCTGTATTGGATTTGATGAACTCTATGGCTGTTTCTGGAAAGTCAGGAAATAGGGATACTTACACTCCTCTTAATTCTATTTTTGCTTCAAATAGTGATCCTATTTCACTTGCCAATAATCTTAAATTTAATGGTGCAAAACAGATTTATATTGCCGATTTGGATTTAATTGAAAAAAGAGGACATAATCTTGATAAAATTAAAATGATAAACACAGTTCTCCCTGTTATGTTGGATAGTGGAATAAGGAATTTAGAATCATTTGATTTTTTCTTAAAATTTGCAAATAAGTTAATTGTTGCTAGTGAAACTCTTGAATCTATTGAAGAGCTGTATAAAATTTTTGATAAGTATCCAAAGGAAAGGATTATTGTTAGTGTAGATATTAAAAATGGAGAGTTACTTTCTAATTTTGAAGTTAGTTTAGATGATTTTAAAAAAGATTTGATTGAAATTGATCCTGATGAGATTATATTGTTAGATATATCTAATGTTGGAACAAAAAAAGGATTTAATACTGAATTATTAAATGAATTTTCTGAGTTTAAAGATAAATTAATTCTTGGTGGTGGTATAAATAAGGAAGAGATTCCTAATATAGAAAAATTTGGTATTAATAAAGCATTAGTTGGGTCTGCATTACATAATGGAGAAATAAGAATTATTTAATTTTATATTTTTGTAAATATTTTTATATTTTATTAAATAACAAAGTGTAGTACTATAAATGGACTTATAGCTGCTATTATAAATAATAAAGCTCCTATAATTGTTATTTTTTTCTCATTATCCATTATTCCAGATATTAAAAGTAATACTCCGAAAAATCCTAAAACTGCGGGAATTATATGTGAGAATATAAGTGTTCCTGTTGCCATTTTATCACACTATTGATTATTATCATGAAAATTTGTAATAATTATCTAATTTATTGATTATTTAATATTTATTGATTATTTAGTAATTAATTTTAACTTTTATTTTATTCTAAAAGTTTATTTCTTATCATTATTAAACCTTTTTCTAACTATTATTTTTTCATCTCTTTTTTAGAAAGTTTTATTATTAATAAGGAAAAAACTCTATATTGGTTAAAGATATTTAATATTTTTAATATTTTTAATATTTTTAATTAATTTATAACTTTCATGAAAGTTAATAATAAAAAATTAATAATATTAATAATAATATTAGTAACAATATTAATAACGATATTTTTAATAATATTTTTAATAATAATATTTTTATTATGATGATATGATATTGGTAATTTAAGGAGAATATGTATGAAAAAAGGAACTGATGTTTTAAAAGAAGGATTCGCAAAAATGACTAAAGGTGGAGTCATTATGGATGTTGTTAATGCTACAGAAGCAGGTATTGCTGAAGATGCTGGTGCAGTTGCAGTAATGGCTTTAGAAAAGGTACCTGCAGATATTCGTGCTAGTGGAGGAGTAGCTAGAATGGCTGATCCAAATAAGGTTAAGGAAATTGTTGAAGCAGTTTCAATACCTGTTATGGCTAAAGCACGAATTGGTCATATAGCTGAAGCTCAGATTTTAGAAACTTTAGGTGTAGATATGATTGATGAAAGTGAAGTACTTACGCCTGCTGATGAGGAATATCATATTAATAAGAAAGAATTCACTATTCCATTTGTATGTGGAGCAAGAAACTTAGGGGAAGCTTTACGTAGAATTGATGAAGGTGCAGCTATGATCAGAACTAAAGGTGAACCTGGTACTGGAAACATTGTTGAAGCGGTTCGTCATATGAGAATGGTTACTTCTGAAATCCGTGAAATTCAAGGTAAAAACGAAGAAGAATTAAGAAATTTCGCTAGAATTATTGAAGCTCCTTTCCCACTTGTAAAAGAGGTTGCAGAAATTGGTAAGTTGCCTGTTGTTAATTTTGCTGCTGGTGGTGTAGCTACTCCTGCTGATGCTTCTCTTATGATGCAATTAGGTTCTGATGGTATTTTTGTTGGTTCTGGTATTTTCAAATCTGAAAACCCTGAAGAATTTGCAAAAGCTATTGTTGAAGCTACAGCAAATTATGATAAACCTGAAGTTTTAGCTGATGTTTCAAAAGGTTTAGGTGAAGCTATGAAAGGGGTTGAAATCTCTGAGATAGCTGAAAATGAGCGTATGCAAGAAAGAGGATGGTAATTACTCATTAATTAACTTTTCTTTCTTATTTTTAAATCTTATTGTTCATTGTTGTTTTTCAACTTTTTTTAAGTATATTCATTATTTTTTTATTCTTGCTTTTTTATTATTATTTTTTTATTAAAATATTGATTTATTTTTTATATTATTTAATTTATAGTTTATCTAATGTATAGGTTATCAATCTATTTGTTATCTAATTATATTTATCTTATAGCTGAAAAAATACTAAATGAATCTTAATTATGGCGAAATATATTATTATTTAAATATTAGATAACTATATATGTTAATTTGATTATAATATTTAATGCATATTTATGCAATTAATATCTTATAGTTCAATGCTTATAGATGTCAAGAAAAAAGTAAAGTAACAATCCAGTAACAATTAGGATTAAAGCATTTGAACATATAATTTGATATTTAACAAAATTGAAAGGTTTGATGAGGATATAATTTAAGAATTGATTTATGAACTTTTTGTTCATTTTCAATAATTTTTATCCTCTGAAAACTGAGATAAATTATTAAAATAAGATATTTATTTATTTTTTAGTGAAGAAAATTTTTTATAAATTTTTCTTATAAATATTTTTCATAATTTGTTATTATTTTTAAATTTTATTAATTAGATTTTAAGGTTTATAAAGATTTTTATATTATTTTTTTATTTATTTTCTTTATTTTTTATAAATTTATGAATACTAAATTTATGAATACATTTATATGATTATATATTAATATTTAATGATAAGTATTTACTTTATTTATTTATAAAAATTTTTCATTTTTATAAGTTTTAAAATGAATTTTTTATTACTATGGAAATTTAAGTTATGGGAGGTTTGAATGAAGTTTAGTAGGGTTTTCTTGATCTTTAGTATGGTTGCTCTTGTGGCTGTTTTTGCAATGAATGCAAGTTTTGCAGCTAGTGATAGTAGTGAGAAATTAACTCAATACAAAGGTTCTTTTTCTTCTAATATCGATAAGAAGATTTCCAATGTTGAACAAGTTTCTGCATTTAAAAATAATAAATCTAAAGAATATTATAAGATTAATATTAAAAAAAATTATCAAAATAAATATAAAATTAGATCAATAAATGTAAGATATTCTGTCACTGATAATAAAACATATAAATTTAGGAATTTTCTTTATAAAAATTATACTGGGAAAAATAGGAACTATTTGAAAATAGATATCTTAAATAAAGATAATATTTTTGTTGATAAAGTTACTATTAATTATTTTACTAAAGGAAAGATTAAAAATGAAAGTTTCTATTCTTACTATTATAATAATAATTTTACATTAGTCAATTATTTGTTTAGTGGAAAAGCTAATGCTAAAGCAGTGCAAAAAGGTGATTATAAGATTACACAATTTGGTAATATACCAATAATTAAATATCAAAATGTTAAAATTATAACTAAAAATAAAAAATACAAAATTAAGGCAGTTAAATTACTTTTAACTAATATTAAAGGCACTAAGATTTCTTATAAAACTTTTAAAGGATATGGAAAAAACAGTTTAAAAATTCGATTGTATGAAAACATATTTATTCAAGATATCAAAGTTTATTATTATTAATTTTCTATAATCTTTTCTATGTTTTTATAAGTGCTTTTAATATATTCGTAGTTAGCAAAAGATGAAATTTTTTATTCTTTTGCTAGCTTAACTCCGAAATAATCACCATATTTATTATTTGTTGTTCCATTTTCATTAATTACTTTTTCTACTGATAATATATTAGGAAAACCACTATTAAATCCATTTCTCCACCCATAATATTTAATTTTATAGGTTCCATTAATTTTTAAGTCATTGAAAATGTCTCTTGTATTAAATTTTTGGAATAAGAAGTTTTCTTCATTTAAAAACCCTTCTCCTTCTGTTGTAATTAGCATTAATTGATCAGCATTGTCTATTGTCATAACACCTTCAGTATTGTATTTAATACCTGCTTTAGGTTGCCATTCTTGAACTGTGATTATTTTTTCTTGAACAGATGGCACTTCATAAGCATAATGCCAAAATACACTACCTACTGGCATCATAATAAGAAGTATTATAATAAAAGATATTCCTATACTAATAAGACCTAATCCTTTACTATCTTTTTTTCTTTTAATTATTAATCCTATGATTATTGCTATAATTAAGGGTATTACTATAAACATTACAAATTGTATTAACCATCCTTCAAACCAATTAGGTGCTACAAACATATTATCTAATTCTCCTAATAATTTTATTTTTTCATTTTGTTATATGAATTGTTTGTTTATTTATTTTATTATAACTTGTTTTCCTATTTTGATAATATTCTCTAAGGATTTATATAAATATCTAAACTATTTTCAAAAGCTTCAGTTTAAAATATGATACGAGAAATATTTATAATTTTGGATAAAAAACTAAAATGTAAAAATTTTTCAGCTAATCTAAAAAACCAAAATAACTATAAAAAAATAATACACTTGAAATAATTACTTTTGCAGCCCAATACTAATAATTTCAAATGAAAAAGGCTAATATAAATTATTTAAAAAATTTATAAACACTCTTCTAAACTTTTTTGCTTAGTGGCAGTGATAGGAGAACTATGTAAAGAATTTCTGTCTTTTAAAAACTTAGAATAAATAGCTCCTCTTTCACTACAATCTTCAACATATTTAAATAATTGTCTTTTAATTAAAGTACCTTTATGATTAAATAATATTTTATATAATTCTTCAACAGGTGTAGGGTCGGCGTTAGTACTAATATTTTTAATATATTAGTTTTCTATCATGTTAATTGGAGCTCCTTAAAGTTTCTGTGTTGAATAATTAAATTGAAAAATTTATTAAGAACAAAAAAGAAAGAGAAAAGTAATAAAAAATAATAATAAGGAATTATTAATATTATAAAGAGGGATAATTATGAAAAAATTATTAATATTTTTAAGCATTCTCATATTGATTGGGATTTTTGCGTTATCACCAGTAAATGCAACTAATAATATAACTTTAAGTTTAAACAAAAACAATATAACCTATGGTGAAAATTCAGATGTTACAATTACTTTAAAAGAAAATGGCACACCATTACATAATAAAGAAGTTAAATTGGATATATACAGTTCTAGTGTGAATTTTTTTGGGGAAACAAAAAAAACTAATGAAAAAGGTAAAGCTACGTTTAATCTTAGTAGTCTTCCCACTGGTTATTATAATGCCAGGATGTTCTATTATGATAATTATTTCTATAATCAAAGTGATTTGAAAGTTAACTATGGTAAAGCAAAAGCAAGTATTAACTTAGAGAATTTAGCTAATTATAGAACAAAAATAACAATAAAATTAACAGATAATCATGAAAATCCTCTTAAAGGATATTCATTAGATTCTTATCTAAATCCTCCTTATAAAGGTAAATCACTAGTTGTATATAAAGATGGGTCTTGGATAGAAGATGGAATAGATCTCATTTCAGGCAACGATTTAAAAACAGATAATAATGGTATTATCACAACAATTATAGATGGCATTATCTGTAAAGGTGAAATTTCATTTTATTTATGGGATGGAAATTATAAAATAACCAATACTGTGCTTATAAATAATAAAATACCAAGTAAAATTAAAATAACCGAAACTCATTTAAACAGCTATTATTATTTTATTTATTATTCCTTATTAAATCATAAAGAAACAGAAATTAATAAACAATTAAAAGCAATCGTTGATGGAAAAACATATTATGGGAAAAATAATCTTTTACTAATTCCAGTTGGAGAATTTAAAAAATATACTGTTAAATTATTATTTGATGGTGATTCAACATACGCAAAATCAGAATATACTCACACATACACATTAACTGGGAAAGAAATTGTGAAAGATCAAATAACTGGCAAACTTGTTAAAAAATTTAAAAAATTTGGTCACACTTATGCGAAATACAAAATATATAATATTATAGCTTACCTCAACGGAAAAATTAAAAAATCATTTTCTCATTATGAAACTTCCTTGTATAGTGCTGAAAAATATAAATTATTTAAAACAGCAAATGAAAAAATAAAAATAAATGGATTTATCCCTTCAATTTATCTTAAAAATAAGCTTAGAATTAAAGCTTATTATGATGGAAATAATGATATTAAACTTAACTACTATTTCCAGTATAAAAAAGGAGGAATAAGTAAACTTGCAGGTTATATAAAAATACACAAATATAAAACTTATTATAGCTGGTATAATAAACAATTCTTGCTTAGTTTTTCATCTAATCTTAATAAAAAGTTAGCTATCAAATATGCAAGAATAATAGGATGGTAATTATTTACCTGCCTTAAAATTTTTTATAATACATATCCTAGGAATGATTTTTCATTTCTTTTAAATTCCATTATTTCATTACCTATAACATCAAATGCTACTTTTGAAACTGTATTAATTCTGAATACTCTTTTAGAGATAATATTAACATATTATTAGTTAATGCTCTTGTTAAATACCCTAAACCTCCTTTTTTAATTTAGGACTATCATTTTTATAGGTTTTTCTTCCCATTTTAACGGACAATTTTCACATTAGATAAAACAACTGTAATAGATTCTATATTCTATAATAATTTTGCAGAATTTGGAGGTTTAATTTACATTGTTCAAAAACTTGAAGTTATTCCATTAAACATAATATTTAATAATAATCTTATAGTTAATAACTCTTCAGCACATGGAAAGGGTGTTTATATGGAAAATGCAGCTTTATGTAGAGTATTCAGCTTTAAATGTTATTAACTTTGAGAATAATGTTTGGGGAACTGAGGATCCAGATTGGGAAAAACGCTTTTTCACAAATAATTTTACTAATTTTCCAAAAAATTGGATTAAAATAGTGAAAGATATTTTAAATCCAAGTAACAATAATACTCCACATCAAGAAAAAAGACAAATCAAACAAATAATCCTATTTTTAAATCATTAAATGATATTTTTAATTTTATTACTCAAAATTATTCAAGTGAAAATAATAATATCGTATATAATAATTCAAATTCAAAATCGGTTGGTTTTGATTCTTTAAAAGCTCAAAATCAAAATAGTTATGAATAAATATAAATAAAAAAGCTAAAAAAATTTATAATAAAGCATTAAAATTAACCTCAAATAATAAAAAACTACAAAAAATAAAGAAAATTTCTAAAAAGAATAAAATAAGTTAATTAATGATTTAATGAAATTTTCATTTTTTAACTTTTTTTGAAAATGTTTTTAGGGGAATTGATAAAAATAAAAAGGAAAGGATAATAAAAATTAAATTATCCTTTGAAAGTTTTTTCATTGTTTTTTTCTAATAATTAGTCCTAAACTACTTAATAACACTAATATTAATATTATTGGTATCCCTGTTTCCTTCATAGCTGCGTGTGTAACTGTATCATTACTTGTATTGTTAATATTATTTATTAATCCATTGTTTGAATTATTTTTATCAGAAATTATTGGATTTGTTGGGTCTTTTGGATTTGTTGGATTTGTTGGGTCTTTTGGGTCTTCTGGATTTATTGGTTCTGTTTTGTTTAAATTTATATTTTGTTCATAAATTTCATCATCAATAATGAATAATAGCTTATTTTCATCAACTGAAAATTTTACATTTATTAAATCATCTGTAGAGTATTCTCCAATAAAAATATCATTATTGTAAAATTTAGCAAGCATTTTAGGTAACTTTTCAAAACCAGCAGAATCATTAGTACCATTTAAAACAATACTAAACTTAAAAGTATGGTTTTCAGTGGTTGCTAGGATTTTATTTTTAACTTCTTCAAAAAATACAGTGTAATAACTGTTTACAGTTGTTCCATTAATTTTTGAATTTGGATTAGAGTTGGAACCCCACCAGTTATAGTCAACATTGATGTTAGGATTAGATGTATCTAAATTGTAACCTGTACTATTAGTATTATTGAATATTCTATTGTAAATAATTTGAATGTTCTCTGCTCCAGAATTTATAGATATTCCTTGATAGTTTTCGAATATATTTGATGAGATTATAATTGTATTTTTTTCTGTATAGACTGCCAAATCATTTTTTGTTAAATTAGAATTACTAATACTTATGTTTCCAGTATTGTAGATAGCAGACTTATTATTATTAATAAAAGTAGAATTATTAATAAAAATACTACTATTATATATCATACTAAATTCTGGGAACCATTCATCAATAATAACATAATCCGTATTATAGATAGCACTACCATTAACTTCAGCAGTATTATTAAGGAATATTGAATTAGATATAGTTGTATTAAGACTACCATTATTATAGATTGCCCCACCATTTTCAGCTGAATTATCAATAAATATAGAATTAATAATACTCATATTTTCAGAAAATATATTATAAATAGCTCCACCATTTTTTTTAGCTATATTACTAATGAAATTTGAACCAAAAATAAATATATTGCCACTATTATAGATGGCTCCACCATTGCCTATATCACTTTCTGGCCTTGCTGTATTATTAGTGAAATTAGAGTTATTTATTGTTATATTACCTCCACCGTTATAGATGGCTCCTCCACCTTCATAACTATTTGTATTATTAATAAATCTAGAGTTAACTATATTCATATTTCTACAAAGATTATTATTAATAGCTCCACCACCAGCAGTTAAGCTTGTATTATTTGTAAATGTAGAATTAATAATTAGTACATTATTTAATAAATTACAATTGATAGCTCCACCACCACCATAACTGGCTGAATTATTATTAAAATTAGAGTTGATAATATTAATATTATTACTATATTTAGAATAAAATCCACCACCATAATTGGCTGAATTATCAATAAATATAGAATTATAAATATTCACATCTCCATAGAAACTAGCAATAGCTCCTCCTCCTGTAGCACTACTATTTTTAAATATACAATTGTTTATCTCTAATGTTCCATAATTAAAAATAAGTCCTCCATGGTTATTAGTCATATCACCACCAGAGTTAGCATTACCATTTATCAATGTGACATTTATTAATGTTAATGTATTTCCTTCTCTTATTAGAAAAATCTTCCCTAATTTTTGAGCATCTATAATTGTATTTTCAGGATCTTTTCCTTGAATAGTTAGATTTTTGTCTATTACTATGTTAATTACATTATTCTTGTAGGTTCCATTATCTAAGTTTATTGTGGATCCATTAGGTGCATTTGTTATTGTTTGTTTTAAATCAGTAGAATTATCGATTTCTATTGCACTTACTGAAGATATTGTTATTAAACTTAATACAAAAATTAATGTCATTGTTAACAATTTTATAGATAAATTATTTTTTTTCATATATTTTTCACCCCCATTTTTTAAAGTCATTATAGTATTATGAATGACATATGAATTTTTATTAATTGTTATATTTAAAAGTAATAGTTTTTTAGTTTTAATTATTACAAATAGTCATTATTAACTATTAATTATTGATATGGTGTAAAAGCATATTTACAAAAACATATTTATAATATAACAATTAATAATTAAAATATAACAATTAATAAAAATTCTATTGAAAATTGTAAAAATTTAAAATATTATTTTTACCTTTTAATTTTATATGAAAAATAGTTATTTAGAAATTTTATTTAAAACATTTTGATAAATAAAATGTAATTTATAATGAAATATGTTCTCAATATTTTAAATATAAATAATATTCGTTTCTACATTAATAATTCATATTTGACTTAATATTTGAAATAAGTAATATTTTAGTCTTAAAATTGAAAAATCATAAGATTTTTATATTATTTTAACCAATATTAATCTGTTTAGAATGTTTTTTGTGTTTATTTTTTCACATTTTTCCCGTTCTGAATGGGTGCGTTAATATTAGGGAAAAAATATTTTATTTGTATTTATCTTTTTATACTTTATTCTTTAGTCTCTGTAAGTGCAATTGATGTTGTAAAAGAGACTAAAGAAAATAATTTAATAGCTAGTTTAGGACATTTAGAAAAAGGTAGCTATGGTCAAGAAGTTATTGATCTTCAAAATTGGCTTAAGGCAAATAAATCCTATAATGGAAAAATAGATGGATATTTTGGAGTAGATACAGAAACTGCTCTTAAAATGTTTGAAAAAGATAATAATAAACTTAGTGGAGGAAAGATTAGTATTCTAACTAAATTGTCTATGGTTGAAAAAATATAAGAACTAATGGAAGCCATGTAACTGAATCTAATAATATAAAAGATTCTATAAATGGATATCCTCGTAAAAATAGTTTAACTATAAAGATTTAAAATCTTTATATATTTTTTATATTCCCATTTGGCTTGTTTTATATACTTTATCCTAGTATTTATTTTTATTGATCACTGTTTTTTCTTGTTTTTTGTTTATTTTAGTAAAGCTATTCTTTTGATTTTTGCTTTTCTAACATATTTTCTTTTTAAATTTAAGAATTTTGCTGATTGTGAGTAATCTGATTGTGAGTAATTTTTCCATTAGATTATTGATTAGCTATTTTTTAGTATAGAAATAAAAAATAAAAAAATAAAAAATAAAATTATTCATTACTATTTAGCTGTTTAAGTGTTGCTTTAATAAAAGCAGGAATATCAGCTGGACTTCTACTTGAAATTATGTTGTCATCTTTAACAACTTCTGCATCAACAAAAGTAGCTCCTGCATTTTTAATATCTTGTATAATAGATTTCCATCCTGTGATTTTACGACCGTTTATAGCTTGGGCAGTGATTAAAAGTTGTGGGGCATGACATATTGCAAAAACTGGTTTACCACTTTCAACAAATTTTTTTGTAAAAAGTACAACATCCTCATCTACTCTTAATTCATCTGGAGAATATCCTCCAGGTATAAAAAGAGCATCAAAATCATTTATTAATACATCTTTAACAGATCTTTCAACTATCGCTGACGAATTCCCTCGCTTACCTTTAACTTTTTCTCCTTTTTCAATCCCTATGATTGTTAATTCATGTCCATTTTCTTTAAAAGCTTCTGCAGGTTCTGTGTATTCTACATCTTCATACATATTTCCTAACATAACTGCAATTTTGCTCATTTAATTCCCCTCTATTTTTATTTATAAATTGACTTGTGGACAAAAATTTATATACTTAACCTTTGACCATATTAATCAATTAATATATTTATATTTAAAAATATTTAATTTTTTTTATAATAGTTATTTATAATAATTCTAAAAATTTTAGATATATTTCTATTTGTCCTGTTTATCATATTTTAATAGTTAAAATTGAAATGTTAAAGTATTTTAAGGTTAATATTGTATAAAAAAATTTATATTTAATAAAGACTTATTAAATATTGTAAGTAATATTCAAATATAAATTAAATCATATTTTAAATTACTTACTTATTCAATAATTACTTTTTAAATAGTTTATTTTTAAAAATATTAGGGTAATTATGTTATTTATCCTATGAAGCAATTTTCTTTTATTGTAATTAATATAATAAGAGAAATCATTCTGAAAAAGCAAATTAAAAATAAAAAAATAAAAAATAAATAAACAAAAGAAAGCGATTTTTAAATTTACTATTTTTAGGTAGGTAAGGTAACATGGAAAGGAAAAATAAACTTATTATAGCAATTGCGATTGTAAGTGCTATTGGAATATTAGCTGTAGCATGGGGTACCTTCTTAAGTGGCCCTGATTTGTCTTTAGGCAATAAAAATATATTGGTATTAGCTAGTGACAAAAATGAACAGCCAGGTGGAGGTGTGGACATGGCATTTATGGTCAAATTGGAAAATGGAAGTATAAAAAATTATACTCCTATATATCCTGGAGGAAAGGAACATCCTACACAACCAGCCCCAGGTAATCTTCAAGGAAAAATGCGTCTTCATGATTCTCTGTGGAATGGCCCAGAAGAAGGTATGCAGTATGCAAAAGAAATTGTAGAATCAAATACTGGAATGCATGTTGATGCTGTAGTAGTCGTCTATGATGAAGGATTAGATGCAGTTATAGATTCTATTAGGCCACTTAAAATTGATGGGGTAGAAACTAATCTTAGTGCAACAGATATTGTAAGAGAAAATGACAACTATGCAGGTTATAAGGGTAGAAGTAGTGAAATTACTGGAACTATGTCAAGAGGAGATTCAGTGATGGTATTAGCTAAAGCACTTTCACAAGCTGCTGCAGATCCTGATAAAAGAAATAAAATGGTTCAAACAGCTTTAAGTGAATATTCTAAAGGAAATATTTTGATGACTCCTAAAGGATCTTTCATTGGTTTAATGGGTACAAAAGGCCTTGAAAATGTTGTATGAGCTAAAAAACTAAATTTTTACAAATGAGTTAGTTCTAAATTGGCTAACTTCATTTGTATATAAATTTTAACAAAAAGTTTTGTATTCTTTTAAATTATACTACAATCCTTAAAATATTTCTTTTAAAATGAAAAATACTGGCTTTTATAGAAAATAAATTTCTTAAAAATTAAAACAACAACCAATCGTTAAATTTTTACTAGTAAGCTTATAATTATGGCTTTATTTTATGAAAAAGTTTTAAATTATTTAATTTAAGAATAAAAATTATAATAAAGTGGATTTGGAGGGATTTGAAACTTCTATCTTTAGATTAATTTTTTATTTTATTATTTATTGGTGGAATATTTAGTTTTTCTTGGATTAAATATAAACAACCAAGTTTAATGATAAACAACTTTAAAACTTGTATTTAATAGTATGATAAAATATAGAAATAAATTGTTTAAGTGCTAAAATGCAGATTACCATAACTCTGCATAATATTCTTCTTCACTTAGTGTACCGCCATCTTTAACATAATTATCATATGGAGTGTCACCTCCACCATTATTTTTTGAAGTTTTTTCATTACTATTGTTTGTTTCGTTATCATTATTCTGAAGGCTGAAACTAGAATTAGAACTTGTATTTGTTGAAGAATCAGTATTTGAATCAGTATTATTTACCTTGACAATAGTTAATCCTTCTGTAGTATATGATTTAAATTCAAATGTCTTAGCTAATTCTTCAATATCCTCTAAATCACCGTTACAACCTATTAAAACATATCCATTATAACCAGGATTTCTTATGAGAGCATTATAACGACCTGTTTTTTCATTTTTATAAATAGTATAATTTTCAGTAATCTTAACAGAAACATATGATTCATTATCTAAATTTTTTTCTAGAGCACCCAAACCTAAATCTTTCACAGACATTCCCAATATAGTTGAGTTAGGAACCATTATCATTTTTATAACTATATTTTTTTCACTTGTATCATTGTAAATTATATTGTTAAAATTATTCCCAGAGTCTTCAACTTTAATACTAAATTCAGTACCTGTTGGAACGTTTATTTTAATTCTATCATCTTCATAAACGTTAGCTGATATATAAGTCATATAGGCTAATGTACTTACTATTATGATTGCTATTATTGTAATCATTATAATTAAAATTTTCTTATTCATACTAAAATACCCTTATTATTCAATACTATGAGTTTTTATATTTTTACATGTTAATAAAGTTTTACTATTCATATTCCTAGCACTGGTACTGGAGAAATGTATTTCAAAAAATTATTGAGTTAAATAAGAAATTTATCAATTAATAAATAAAGGAAAATAAGTTTTAAAATATGTTATTAAAGATGTTATAAAAAATAAAAATAGGATAATAAAATATATCCTATAATTTTTGAAAACTAATATTTTTTTCTAATTAAAAGTCCTAAACTACTTAACAAAACTAATAATATTAGGTTTATTGACATTCCTGTAGGTTTCATAATTGCATTTGCTGTCGTATTTTTACTTGTTTTATCATTATCCTTATTATCAGGTATTGGACTTGGTGGTTTTGGTGGTGTAGGTGGTTTAGGTCCTGGTGGGATTGTGATTTTACCAGCTAATGATTGCACTTCATTATCTGTTGTGAAAGTGTATAATACTTCTTCACTAGTATTTAAAATAACATCAAAAGTTCTATCATATCTAGCATCAAATGCATATACAGAACCTATTGTGATGTTGGTGTAAACGTTTGTTATAAAGTAAGGTAATAATTTATGATCAGCATTTTCACCAGTATTTAATTTAAATGTATAATTAAATGTGACACTTCCATTTGAATTCAATGATGTGATATTTTTAACATTCATTATAAAATAATTACCTAAAGTGATTCCATTGACTAGTGGTTCGTTTGATCCCCACCAATTATAATTTGCATTAGTTTTTGAATTAAAATTATATAAATCATAACCTGTGTTGTTTGTATTATTAAATATTCTATTATAGTTTACTATAGTATTATTTGAGTTGATGATTAAAATTCCTTCTGCATTATTGAAGATATCACAACCTTGAACTTTTGTATTGTTTCCTAATATATAAATTACTGAACTATTTTTGTTATTATAAAAAGTAGAATTAATTATACTGAAATCATGCCCCTCATTATATATAGCACTACCTGCAGTTTCTGCTGTGTTGTTAATGAAGATAGAATTTATTATAGTGAAATTATGCCCATACCAGTTTGTAATCGCTCCTCCAATATTATAAATAGCTAAAGGATTAACTTTATTATTTTTAAAAGTACAATTTACTACAGTGAAATTATCTCCATTAGGAAGACCTAAAGCATTTGAATGAGAGTTCATTATAGCTCCTCCTCCATAAGAACCTTTAGATGTGTTATTGATAAAATCAGAGTTTGTAATATTGAAATTGTTTCCACCATTATTGTGGATTGCACCACCACCATTACCTTGGGCTTGATTATTAATGAACTTTGAATTATTAATAGTAATGTTTGCATGATTATTATAGAGTGCTCCACCATCTCTTTGACCGATGTTATTTGTAAATTTACAATTATCTATTATTACTTTATTAACACCAGAATATGTATGAACTGCACCACCATAATTAGCAGAATTATCATTAAAATTTGTATTGGTCATGATTAAATTACCCTGCCACATAAAAATGGCACCACCCCAACTATCAGCACTGTTGTTGTTGAATGTACAATTGATTAATATTAGATTTCCTTGGTTTACTAATATTGCTCCTCCATCATTATTTTTTCCATTAATAAATTTTATGTTGATTAATTTTATAGTATTATCTCTACCATTAATGGTGAATACTTTTCCTAATTTTTCTGCATCAAGTATTGTATTTTTTGCATTTTCACCTTTTATTGTGAGATTTTTGTTTATTGTTATATTGGTAACATTATTAGTGTAAATTCCTTCTTTTAAGTTTATTGTGTCTCCGTTTGATGAGTTTATTATTTTTTGACCTAAATTATCATTTTTTGTAATATTATGGTCTGCTGCATTCACTGAGGAAATCATTATAAATGATAATATTACTAAACAAAGAATTAGTAAGTGTCTTTTATTAAATATCTTATTTATTTTTTCACCTCCTTTTTTATTTTAATTATAAAAAAGATTAGTTTATAATTGAATTATTATTAAGGAGTTAAACATATTAAAATCAATTTTTTATACTAATCTTTTTGTTCAAAGCCATATTTTTTAGATTTAATTTTTATAAAAATTAAATCTTAATTTATTGGAACGAATTTTCGTTCCAATCATGACTGTTATATTATCTTGTTTATTCATATATAAATGTTTGTATTGTGTATTTTAAGTGAAAAATAAGATCTGTTGGTTTATTTAGTGTTATAATAAAAAGAACGATAGATTAAAATTATTTACTATATTATTATCCTTTTTCAATCCTTTTTATCAATTTTTCAGCTGTTTTAATAGATTTTTTTTGTGAGTATGCATTAGCTATCCTTTTAATAGCTTCTAAATTTCTCACAAAATTATCTAACCATGAGAATATATCTCCCGGGTATGTTTGGATTTGATAAGTTCTTAATAATTTCCTTGAAATATCAGTAGGATCTTTTTGTTTTAGTCTTTCATTAATAATAAAATTAGAAATTTCTTTTTGTAAACAATCGCAAAAAGGCTTATCTTTACATTCACATCTTAAAAAATCTACTTGAATTTTCAAGAGTGCTTCTTGAAACTTTTTATCTAATTTATCTATGGTTTCTCCAGAGGATATTATATCTAAAGTTGAATCTGAAAATAATCTTGTTGAAAAATTTGTTTTTATTGTATTTACAATCTGTTTATGAACAACTTGTGAAAGATAAGCATTTTCAAAGTATTCTAATTCAATAGCTATATTAATTATTTCTTTATTAATATCTATTTTTTTGCTTTGTTTATTTTTAGATATTCCATTTTTATATCTTTCATTTTCAGATATTTCACTTGAATATCTTTCATTTTTAGCTTTTTTAATTTCAGATTTTTTGTTCTTAGATTTTTTACTATTCTTTGCACTACTAATTTTAATTATATTCTTATTTTCTTTTTTCAAGGTTTGATTTAGTTTTTGTAATGATTTTTTTATAATACTCCCTTCTTGCACTGATAAAAAGGACACTGAAACAGCTTTTCCATATTTAGTAGGTATCACTTCTTCTTTATTATTTTTATTTATTATTCTAATTAGTTTTTTATCATATAACTCATTAATAGTCATTTCTAAATCAATTGGTATTTTTATATTTTTATAGAAGCTGTGAATACTTTCTGTGTCTTTTAAAGAATGAGAACATATGTCTGCTAATACTTGTTCTAATAACTCTTCTTCACTATATTCTATATGTACATTTTCAACATCACTTTCTAAAAGTGAAATAGCTATTGATTCTTCACTTTCATTATCAAATTTATTAGCTATTTCTGGTAGTAAATATACTACTCCTCTATCATGATAAGTAGGTCTACCTGCTCTTCCAATCATTTGTGAAAATTCATTTGGCGAAATCCATTTGTTTCCCATTATTAGTGTTTCAAATATTACTTGGGAAGCAGGAAAATCAACTCCTGCTGCAAGTGCTGCTGTTGTTACAACTGTTGATATTTTTCCATTTGCAAAATCTTTTTCAATTCTTTCTTTTTTAAAGTAGGATAGTCCTCCATGATATGCTGCTGACTTAATCCTTTTTTTTGTTAAATAATCAGAAATTTGATGAGTTTTCCTTCTGGAGTTTGTAAATACTATTGTTTGACCTGAAAATCCTTTGGAAGATTTATTATTATATTCTCTTAAAATTAGCTTTCTAATCAGGTTTCTCTTTTCTATATCACTTCTTACATAAACAAGATGTCTTTTAAGTGGAACAGGACGCTGGTCATATTCTACTAAGTCCATATTAAATTCATTGGCTAGTTGTTTTGGGTTTTTAATAGTAGCAGATAAACCAATAATTTGGGATTTGGGATAAATATTTTCTATTCTTTTTATCATCCCATTTAGCCTTATTCCTCTTTCTTCATCATCTAAAGTGTGAATTTCATCGATCAATACAGTTCCTAATTCTTTCAATGTTGATGATTTTCCAGAGCGAAGTAAAAAGTCTATTCCTTCATATGTTCCAACAATAATATCTGCATCATTTATTTTTGATTCTGGAAGTTTAATTTCTTCTTTTGCTTTCACTCGATTCATTCCAACTTTTATTGAAATTTTAAGTCCAAGTGGTTCATATTTTTTTTTAAAATCTCGATATTTTTGATTAGCTAGTGCAACAAGAGGTGTTAAGAATATAAATTTTTTACCATTCATTGCTTTTGGAATTCCAGCTAATTCTCCTACAAGTGTCTTTCCACTTGCTGTAGCTGAAACAACAAGCAAGTTTTTATCCTTCATCAACCCATTTTTTATAGCTAAATATTGTATTGGCAATAAATGATTGTTATTATCCTCATCCAATATTTTTTTAAACTTTTTTGGAATCTTAAGTCTAGATATGGGTATTTTTGGAATTTTTGTTTTTTTAACCTTAATTTCATCAAATAAAGTTAAGTTTGGATTTGATAAAGGATCAAATTTATGGTCTATTATTTTTAAAACTTCATTTAAGCTTCCAGTTTTATTTAAAATCTTTTTAAAGTTTTTATAAGATTTTTTATCATATCCTTGTAATTTTAGCTCTCTTTTTATAGTATCTTCTGCACAAACTTTACAAATCAACTGATTATGATAATCATAACTAAATTTACTGTTTATTATTGTTATATTTCCTTCATATGTGCAGTGTGAACATATTTTTGTAAAACGAGTTTTTATACCATGGGATTTAAGGAAATTCTCTATTTTTTCATCTTTTGATGCTAAAAATACTACTTGTGTTTTAAGTAATTTCATAGCTTCTCCTGGAGGAAGTAATTTATCTTCATCATTAGGATATTTAGCTATAAACTTGTTTATTGATAATCCTTTGGAAGTTTCTTTAAATTTAAGTGTTCCTATAAATTCAGGAGTTCTTTTTGTATTTAATGCTCCTTTAGGACTTCCAATTGGGTACATTTCCCATGATTTTTTTGCTCTTTTGAGAATTATCATTAAGTGTATCTTTTATTTTGAGATTATATATAATTAATCAAACTATTTTATAATTGATAATATTATTTTATATTTGATGATATTATTTTATTATTGATAATATTATTTTTAAATTTTTAAAATAATGTTTTAATAAAATAATGTTTTAATTTATAGTTTTAATTTGATAATTTTTAGAAAGAATATTAATAATTCTTACTAAAATGAATTATTTTTATAATAAAATGAGTATTTCTTAAAATTTAATTTTTAATAGGTAAAAATAAAAATAGGGGAAAAATTCTTTTTATTAATAATATTAATAAAATATTAACCTTAAACTAATAATAAGTTTTAAGTAAATAAATTTTAACTAATTTTATTAGTTTTATTAATTATTAATTTTCATTATTATCAATAGAATTTTTCTCATGCGTATTAATAATATTAATAATAATTGCTGTAATTACAGAAACTATTAATAATATTATAATGTTTGTGTAGATAGGTTCCACAACTTTATTCAGCTCCATTTAGCCCTTATATTTGTCAATATATTGATTTATCTATTATTTTGATTTCTTTTTACTTTGATTTGATTTTACTTTAAATTGTTTTTTTCTCATTTCAAATTTTTCTTATTTATTTTCCACTTAAACAGCTTCTCTACCATTTTCTCCAGTTCTTATTCTCACGACTTCTTCTACAGGTGAAACAAATATTTTACCATCACCTATTTCGCCAGTTCGGGCTGATTCTTGAATTGTTTTTAAAACTTCTTCTAGGTCTTCTTTTTTTATTACAAGTTCAATTCGTGTTTTTGGTATTAAATCTATGCAATAATTTGAACCCCTATAACTTTCTTTGATTCCAAGCTGTTTTCCACGACCTTTAACTTCATTTACAGTCATACCTTCACAGCCAGCAGAAACAAGAGCACTTTTAACATCTTCTAGCTTTTCTTGTCTAATTATAGCTACAACTCTTTTCATATTTTATCCTCTTAATATCATTTAATTATCAATTTACTTAATAATTGTAACTTAATTATCACTCATATCCTTTTATTCATCTATTAAGTTTCTTAAGTTACTTAATTAAGTTATTTAATTTACCATTAGTTATAACATATATCCAGATTCTTCATGAAGGTTTGTATCTAATCCTTCAACTTCATCTTTTTCTTTTACTCTTAGACCCATGGTTAGATCAATAATTTTTGCAATTATGATAGTTACTACAAAGGCATAAATTATGGTTGCTATGACTGCAATTATCTGGATAGTTATTTGTCCGGGGTTACCATATAACAATCCTGCTGCTTCATTAATAAATGGTGCAGCGAATATTCCAGTAGCTATTGCCCCCCAAATACCAGACATTCCGTGAATTCCAAATACATCTAATGCATCGTCGTATCCTAAACGTGGTTTGAGATATGTGATTGCGAAATATGAAACAATTGAAGCTCCAATACCAATAACTATTGCTCCACTTACATCTACAAATCCTGCTGCTGGAGTAATAGCAACAAGACCTGCTATTGCACCAGATATTGCACCGAGTACAGTTGGTTTTCCTTCTTTAATTGTATCAATACATACCCATGTAACAAGTGCAACCGCAGCTGCGATATTACTTACGAGTAATGCTGATGCTGCAAGTCCTCCTGCAGTTAAAGCAGATCCTCCATTGAATCCCATCCAACCGAACCAAAGGAATGCTGCACCAAGAACTGAGTATCCTAAGTTATGAGGTAATAATGTTTTGTTTTTTCTACTTTTAAGTATTAATACTAGAGCTAATGCAGAGATACCTGATGATATATGAACTACGGTTCCACCTGCAAAGTCAAGTGCTCCCATCTGCATTAACCATCCTCCACCCCATACCCAGTGGGCAATTGGGATGTATACAGCACTAATCCATACAACAATGAATGCTATCCATGCAGAGAATTTCATTCTTCCAATTACAGCTCCTGAAATAAGTGCAGCTGTAAGTCCTGCAAATGTTAATTGGAATGCAACAAACAGTATTGAAGGAATTGATCCACTTACATCATTTATACCAATTCCACTCATAAGTAAGTTTGCTGGATATCCTATCAATCCATTAATATCTGCACCAAATGCAAATTGGTATCCATAGATTACCCATATTATACTTACAATTGCAAATGCAATCAGAGTTAAAAACATTGTATTTAAAACATTTTTCTTTTTTGCTAATCCACCATAAAAAAAGGCAATACCTGGAATACTCATTAAAAGTACTAAAACTGTGGAAATAAGTATCCAAGCAGTATCTCCTGTGTTCAATATATCTACCATATTATCTATTTCTCTTTATCTATTGTTATTTTTAGGTATTAAATATCTTGTTAAGTAAATACCTTATTACATTTATTTTTTAAATTTATTTTTTTATAGTGAAAGTTAACCATGAAAATACATTGTTTAAATTAGATATAATTAAAAATAATTAATTATAATTAAATGTGACTAAACTTAATTTAATATAATTTAATATAATTCGATTTATTTATAATTTTATTAATTATATTCAATTCAACTTTTATATTTCATTTAATTCATTATTTTATTTAATTTATTTTTTTATAAGCTATGAAAAAAGAGATAATTTGATTTTATTAAATTTAATGTGAGATTTTATTAGGGTCTTAAAATATAATTTATTGATTTTTCTCTATTTTTATCTAGAAAACAATGAGGAATGATTTTATTAGTTTCTTTATTAAAAATACTTAATTTAGTTTTTTAATATTCACTTAATCTCAATATTCATTTTAATTCTAAATATTCATTTAATTCTCAATATTCAATTTGATTCTCAATATTTATCATAATTTAATAAAATTTTATCTCTTTTTCATATACTTTCACTATAGGAAATAGGAAACCCTTTTCCTATATAATTAAATTGAATCTTTTTATATATAAATTTTTTGGTGTTTTGTCTATAAATTATTTAAAAATAAGTATAATTATTATAATAATTTTATGATAAATTTTTAATAATAATGAAAATTTTTAATAATTATATAAAAATAATAGGGTTTTACTAAATATTTTAATAACTTCTGTTAAATTTTGAGATAATTATACTAAATTTAAGAAAATTTATTAAAATTTATTTTAAAATTACTATTTTTTTTATTTTATCTAAGATTATTCTGAATTTTTGTGAAAATAAATATATTAAATTTATTAATAATATTATATAGATTAATTAATTTTATTAATAATATTATATTAGATTAATCAAATTAATTATTAATATTATAATCTTATAGTATTTCAGATTTAATTCAGATTTAAGGTTTAATGTAATAAATATAAATATTAATAAGAATAAAATTAATGATAATAGTTAAATATTATAACTAACATTAGTATATTTTAATATTTAAAATTAGCATATTTTAATATTATTAAATTAGTATTATACATGGTTAATGTAATGGTGATAAATTGACTCCAATTAAAAAAGGAAATTTTATGGTTATATTTTTAATAGCTCTTTTAGCATTTGGTTTAAGTACTGTTGCAGCATCATTTACTAATGGTGATTTGATTTTAGGAATGTTAAATATTACTAAAAATAATGAGAGTAATGAGTTAATAGCAGTAGCTGATGGAGATTTCACAGCATTAACAGCAAATCAACTAATTATTCAAGTTAATAATAGTACTAATAGTACTAATATTACTAATAAAACTAATAATACAAATAAAACAAATATTACTAATATAAAAAATGTAACTAATTTTTCTTTAGATTAGTAGTAATATTATTATTTATTTGGTTTAAGGAGATTGTATATTACATCTTAATATAGCTTATTCATTATGTTATTATATAATATGATTTTTATATAATATTATATTCTGTAGAATATATATCAAATATTATATTTATACTAATTTATATTAATTTATACTAATTTATATTGTATTTATGTATATAGTATTTTAACTGTGTATATTAATTATGTCATATATTAATTATAATCAATCTATTGTATTGATATACTTTGATTTATTTATTAATTGAACTAATCTATTTTGATGAGATGATAAAATGGTTGATAAGAATGAAATCGGGGCTAAAATAAAGAATTTAAGAGAGTCTCGAGAAATTACAAAGGAAGAATTATCTAAAGAAACTAATGTAAGCCTAGAACTTATAAACAGCATAGAAAGTGGAGATGTTGTACCTTCTTTAACTCCAATTACTAAGATTGCTAAAGCATTAGGAGTTCGTTTAGGAACATTCCTCGATGATGCTCCTCAAAACGGTCCATTAATTGTTAAAAATGGTGAAACTAATAGTGTTGTTTATTTTTCTGGTGAAGAAAATCAGACCGATGTAAGTGCTTTAGAATTTCATTCTTTAGGTGCAGGTAAAAATGATAGAAATATGGAGCCATTTATTATAGATGTTCATACAGAAAATGGAGAATTTAATTTATCTTCTCATGAAGGTGAAGAGTTTATCTATGTTCTTGAAGGAGAAATTGAAGTTAAATATGGTCAAGATTCTTTTATTGTATCTAAAGGTGATAGTATTTACTATGATTCAATAATTCCTCATCATTTACATTCTTATAATGGCGAGATCTCTAAGATTTTAGCTGTTGTTTATACTCCTTTTTAATTATAATTAATTATAATTAAATATACTAATTAATGTACAAGTATAATACTAAGTAATTAAACATAATAATTAATCTTATTTAAATATAATTTTAACATAATTAGGATATTTAAATGATTTATGATATTTTTAATGAATTTGTTACCATAATATTAGATATAGTAGCTGATGTATGGTAACTGATAAATATGGTAATAGTAAAATAACTTACAATAACTAGTGATAATAATGTTTAAAGATTGTGTAACACCTAGATTTGGCAATATAGATGGATTAAAGCATGTTAATAATACTGTTGTAGCTGACTGGTTTGAAATTGGAAGAAATGGAATTTTTAGGTATTTTACTCCTGATTTAGATCTTAGTTATGAGAAATGGAAATTAATAATGGTTCGTACTGAATTTGATTTTGTTTCTCAAATGTATTTTGGAGAAGATGTTGAAATTAGAACTTATGTTTTAAAAATTGGAAACTCTTCATTTACTACAGGACATGAGGCTTGGCAAAATGGTGAACTTAAATCTAAAGGTAAAGCAGTTATTGTTCATTATAATTTTATTGAGAAGAAATCTGTACCTATTCCTAATGAAATTAAAGAAAAATTAAGAAAACATTTAATTGATGAAGCAGAAATTGGAAAACTTTGATATAACAATACTTTGAATAATACTTTGAGAATAATTAAATTAATTTACTAATAAAAAATAAACTAAACAAAGAAACTGTGTGATTTTATGGTATTTTCTGAAGACACTATAGGAGGATTCTTTGAGAAACAGGTTGAAGCTCAAGGAGATCGTGAATTTTTAGTTTATCCTGATAGGGATTTAAGATTCACATACAAAGAATTTAATGAAAGAGTTAATATGTTAGCTAAAGGCCTACTTTCAATTGGTATTGAAAAAGGGGATCATGTTGGTATTTGGGCTAAAAATGTTCCTGATTGGTTAACTTTTCTATTTGCAACAGCAAAAATTGGAGCAGTTCTTGTAACTGTTAATACTGCTTATAAAAGCCATGAATTAGATTATATATTGAAACAATCTGATATGAAAGCTTTAGCTATTATCGATGGTTTTCGTGATATTAATTACATTAAAACTATTTATGATTTAGTTCCTGAGCTAAAAAAACACCCTAGAGGTAGACTAAATTCTTCTGAATACCCTCATTTGAAGTCTGTTATATATGTTGGCCAAGAAAAGCATAGAGGAATGTATAACACTAATGAGTTAATGCTTCTTGGTAAACATCAAAGTGATGATGAGTTAAACAAAGTTAAGGCTACTCTTGATAATAATGAAGTTATTAATATGCAATATACATCTGGAACAACTGGCTTTCCTAAAGGTGTAATGTTAACTCATAGGAATATTTTAAATAATGGGCATGGTATTGGCCATAGAATGAAATTCACTGAAGAAGATCGCTTATGCATACCTGTTCCACTTTTCCATTGTTTTGGTATTGTTTTAGGTGTTTTAGCTATTTTGACTCATGGAGGAACTATGGTTATGGTTGAGCTTTTTGATCCTCTTTTAGTTTTATCTGCTATTCAAAAAGAAAAATGTACTGCTGTTCATGGTGTTCCAACAATGTTTATTGCAGAGTTAACTCATCCAATGTTTGATATGTTTGATATGTCTAGTCTTAGGACTGGTATTATGGCAGGTTCAACTTGTCCAATTGAAACTATGAAAGAAGTTATGGATAAAATGAATATGACTGAAATAACTAGCGTTTATGGTTTAACTGAATCTTCTCCTGGAATGACACAATCAAGTGCTGATGATTCTATAGAAAGAAAGGCAAATACTGTTGGTGTAGCTTTTGATGACGTTGAAGTCAGAATAATTGATCCTGATACAAATATCGAATTAAAACCTGGTGAAACTGGTGAAATTTGTTGTAAGGGTTATAATGTAATGAAAGGCTATTATAAAATGCCTGATAAAACAAAAGAAGTTATTGATGATGATGGCTGGTTACATAGTGGAGATTTAGCTACTGTTGATGAAGAAGGATATTATACTATTGTAGGTCGTAAAAAAGACATGATTATTAGAGGAGGAGAAAATATATATCCTCGTGAGATTGAAGAGTTTTTATATACGATAGATGGTGTTCAAGATGCTCAAGTTGCTGGGATAGCTGATGAAAAGTATGGGGAAATTGTTGGTGCATTTGTTATTAAAGAAGAGGGATCTTGTCTCGAAGAAGAGGATATTCGTGATTATGCTTTAGAAAAGATAGCTAGATATAAGGTTCCTAAACATGTTTTCTTTGTTGGTGATTTTCCTTTAACTGCTAGTGGTAAGGTTCAAAAGTTTAAACTTAGTGAACTTGGACTAAAACTTGTTAAAGAGAAAGAAAAAGAAATGAGATTGTAATGATATAAATAATTTTAGAATTTATTTATTTTAGATAGATGTTTGTTAAGATAAGTATTTTATTAAGATAGTTATTTATCTTAGAAATCTATTTATTTTAAAATTTCTATTTATTTTAGGATATCTATTTATACTATTATCAATACATATAGTTGTATTTACATATATTTATGTTATGAATTACAAATTTTATTTTAATAATTTTTATAGGTGATTTTATGGATGAAAATAAACTTACCTTGGTTATAGTTGTTGCTATTGCAGTAATTGTAATTGCAGGTATAGGTGTGATTATGTTCATAAGTGGTAGTTTTAATACAGCAAATAATTTAAATCAAACTAATAATACTACAGCTTTGGATACTAATAATTCTACTAATAATACTACTTCTCAAGTTTCAACACAGAGTTATAGTTCTAATGATTATAGTGGTAGTAGTAGTGGAAGCTCACAATCAGATTCACAAAATGAACAAACTCCTAATGAAGAACCTTTACCTCCTGATTCAGGTTCTGACTCAGATTCAGGTTCTGGATCTGATAATGGTGGAAGTTCTGGACAAGAATCCACTGGATAAATTCTATTATTAGTGGTTTTTTTTAATTATTCTTTATTTTTATTCTTATTTTTTATTCTTATTTTTTATCTTTTTTAAATTTTTATTATTTTTATAATTCCTAAAAATAATTTTATTATAAAAATAATTTTATTTTTCATTGATTAATTTATTAAGATTAATCTAATTTATTAAGATATTCAGTTTTTAGATAATTTATTTTTCCATTTTGTTTAATTTTTTCTTGAAAATGTTTAATATTATCATTTGTTTTAAGAGCTATTCTAAAATTTACTTTTTCTTTGAACTCTTTATTTAATATATTTATATTTCTAGACCTAATTTCATTTTCAATCGATTTTATATTAGAATATTCAAATAATACTTCGTATATATTATATTTTTCCATTTCAATGATTTTTGAACTTTTTATAGCTTCTAAAACAGATTTTCCATAGGCCCTTACTAATCCTCCTGCTCCAAGTTTCACACCTCCAAAATATCTTGTTACAATAGCTACAATATTAGCTAATCCATTTTTTTTCAATATGTTTAGCATGGGTTTTCCAGCTGTTCCTCCTGGTTCTCCATCATCGTCATAGCCTTCATCATCAGTAACTATATATGCAGAGCAATTGTGTGTTGCGTCTTTATATTTTTCAGATATACAGCTTATAATTTTTTTTGCTTCTTTTGAATCTTTTGCAGGAAAAATTCTACATACAAATTGTGATCTTTTTATTTCTAATGTTGTTTTATAACTTTTATCAATTGTTCTCATTTTTATCAATTATTCTAGTTTTTATCAAATTTTATTTTCATTGTTTCAACCAAAAAATAATCTAAATATTTGTTAATTTGTTTATAAATCAAAATATTTATAAAATTTATAGATTAAATTATTATTATAAATATCTTATTAATAACTAGACTATTATAATAAAACTATATTATATAAATTATTATTTCTAAGTTTATTATTATTTTTAAGTTGCTTTAAGGGATAATTATAAATAAAATAATATTGAATATAGTTATATAGAAATCTATATATAGTAATCTAATTTATATTAAGTATTATTATATATTAAGTAATTTTAATTTAATATTTTAATTATCTAATTAACATATATTTTATTATATTTAACATATATTTATTATATTTATATTTACTATATTCAATCTAATATTTTAAAATCAAGTTATTTTTATTCAAGTGATATTATGAGTCAAAGTAGGCTAGCTAATGTGGTTGTTATATTTATAGTAGCATTCGTTGCCTTTGGAGTTAGCTCTGTTGTAGGTTTTTCTACTGGAGAATTTTTTGGAATAGATTTTTCTAGTTTGGATAATAATTCAGGAGATACAAATTCTTCTAATCCTTTTAGTTTTGATATTGCAGATAATTCAAACCAGGATTCAGGTTCATCTAATAATTATCAAACTAGCAATGAAGAAAAAAATTCTGATTCTAGTTCTAATAATGACAATAGCTCTAATAATAATCAAAACAATAACAATGATCAAAATAACAATCAAAACAATAATGATGATAATAATGAAAATGGGGAATCTAACACAGACCAACAAAGTACATGATAAATCCCAACTTTTTTAATATTAATGGATTAATATTAATAATTTAATTTATAATAGTAATACTTTTTCTTATTACGATTTTTATCTAATATTTTTATCAGATTCTTTCAATTAATACTTTTTTAACTTTTATTTTTTAGTAGTCTAATAATTTTTCTACATCAAGTAAAACTGAGTTCACTGCTAAGTTTAGTATCTGTTTTCCATAAGATACGTCAAGATAAACTCCATTATCTTCTATTTCTTTGGCACCTTCTTCAATTCCAGGATCTTTTTTTCTAGCCTCTTTAAATTCGCTTAATCCAACTTCACCAAATACTTTAATATTGGATTGATTATTTAGTTCATCTTCATTAAGAATTCCGAGAACTTTTCCCATGGATATTTCTCCAGAACCTCCATGAGGACCTTCATTTTCAATTACAGTATTGTTAATAATTACAATATCTAATGGAATTTCTGATTCAATTTTATCTAAACATTGAAATAATGGGATATTTCCTCCATGTGCATTAACAATAATTACTTTTTCAATATTTAAGTATTTTTTAGCGGATTTTAAGGTTTTTATTATATTTTCAGCTAATTCATTAAGACTATAATGTATCCCATGATTTATTTCTTCGATTTCATGTGCAGGATAAATTATTCCTAAAAATTTAGCTCCACTTTCTAAAGAAGCTTGAAAAGCTATATATGCAGCTATTTTAGCGTCAGTGTCAATAGGTAATGCAGGTCCATGATTTTCTAAATGTGAGCCTAGTGCAATTATTCCGATTTTATGAACATCTTTATTAAAAATATTCCCAGCACCATATCTTAATTCTACCATTTTATCACTTTCAAAAACATATTTTAAGAACTATATTTTAAGATTTAAAAATCATATTTAAAAATTATATTTAAAACATCTATATTTAAAATTTAAAAAAATCATATCTCTATATTTAAAATCTAAAAAATCATATCTTAAGATTCCAAAATAATTATATTTTAAGGTTTAAAAATTACTATATTTCAAGGTTTCAAAAGATTATATTTCAAGATTCCAAATATCATCACCAATATAATGAATATTTTGAATAGCTTTTCCAGAATCGTTATTGACCATTTCTTCACCAGTAATTTCTGCAATACCTATAGCTAATGGTTTTTTATGTGTTTCTTCAACAATTATGACAACATCATTTTGTTTGATATTTTCATCTGTTTCTACTATTCCTGGACTCATTATATCAGCACCATTTGTCACAAATCTGATTGCTCCCATATCAACGACGACTTTTTTTCCTCCAATTTCATTTTCTAAAGCAGCTTTCAGGGTTGGAAATGGTTTTTCATCAATAATTATTATGTATGGTTGCCCATCAATAAGAATAAAAGGATTTGGATCTACTTCTAAATATTCTACATTAGAGTTATTTGGAATTATTGTAGAGTATTCTCCTAAATCTCTTTTCAATTCTTTCAATTTCTTTTTTTTCAGATGATGTCTTTGCTTTACTTTCAAAATAAACACCTTATTCTGTATTAAATTAGTATAATAATTGATTTTCAATACTTTATTTTGTATATAATCAATATTCAATTATTTAATAAATATTTAAGTAATTTTTAACACTGTTTAATCAATAAATAATTATTTAATCAATTTAATTGATTTTTAATAAAATTACTATATATGATGTATTTACTGATAAATTAATTAATAATCTTTTTTTCATGCTTATTATTATATATATAATTAGTTTTTTATAGTATAGATATTTTTTGAATTTTTATTATATTTTTAAAGTTTTTATTAAATAGATAAGCTTATTATATAAATTATTTATAAGTTTTTATGTTATATTATAAGTTATTTTTTTATTGTATTTAGCTGTGATATTTATATATGATTGAAATACATAGAAAACTTTATATAATCTTTTACAACTATATATATTAAGTTGATAAAGTATTAATTTAGAATTTATAATAATGCGGGGGTTATTATGAAAATTAATGGCAAAACTTTAGTAGGTTTTGATAAATTCATTCTAATGGCTTTATATGTTGAAGGCCCATTAAGTTCAACTCAAGTTGATGATAAAACAATTATTTTTATTTCATCGATATGGTATCAACAATGGAATGAAAAAGATAAATCTTTTTTAAATTCGATAATTGATAGTGTAGAGAGAACAAGATATTTTTTTAAAAGAGATTCTGTAGATAGTAAAACTATAATAGAAGTTGAAGCTGGAGAAATGGGTTCTTTGAACAATTTTAATCGCTTGATTAATTTTGGTTTGGTTGAGAAGATAGATGATGAAACTTATAAATTAACTGAATTTGGTCAAAAAAAGGGTAAATATCTTGTTAATGCAATGAAAAAAAGAAGTAAAGAGATTGATAAATATTTACTTAATACTAATGCTGTTGCTCGAAATAATATTTTCATTGATTTCTTTTTAGCTGTTTTAAAATTATCCACAGGTTTTATTAGTGGAAGTGTTGGTCTAATATCAGATGGTCTGGATGCAATAACTGATACTATTTCTGCATTTTTTGTTTGGCTTGGGATTAAGTTTCATCATGAGTTTCTAAGTACGATACTAGTTATATTTATGTTATTTATAGCTGGTTTTAGTGCTGTTTATGAATCTATAACTAGGATAATTGAAATTTTAAATAATACTGTTAGCCCAATTAATCAGGTGCCTTTGGTTGTTGCAGTTGAAGGTATTGCAATATTATTTGCTATTGGCTTATTTGTGTACCAACGTCATGTAGGAAGATCTTTTAATAATTTAACTATTATTTCTCAATCTGTTGATTCTAAAAATCATATTTTTATAGGTTCTGCTGTTATAATTGGAGCTGTTTTATCTTTATTTAATATTTTTTGGGTTGATGCAATTGTAGGTATCTTTATTGGTTTTGGAATTTTAAGAGATGCTTTTGGTCTTTTAAGAGATGCTAAATCTTCTTATGATGGTGAAGAAACTGATTTTTCTAAATATAAAACTGTTTTCGGAGATTATGTTAATATTAATCATTTAGAAACATTTAGGCTGTGGATTTTATTTTCAGTTCATAATAAAGATCTTAATACTCAGGAAGAATTAGTTAAATCATTTAATGAGACATTTAAAGATAATTATATTCCTGTTATATCAGAACTTGATTTATTACCAAACGAAGATTTAGATTTTAATAGTAATTTTGATGAGATTATTATCCATTTGATAGATAATAATTGGTTAGAAAAGGATGGAGGTATTTATAAAATAACTGAATCTGGATTAAATCATCTAGATATTATTTTAAATGATTTTAATAATTTTGATGTTAAATTTTCAGATTCTTTACTTCTTAAATTATCCAATGAAAACTAAATTTGTGATTATATAATATTTTTAAATTTTTAATTATTATATTTATTAAATTTTTAAATTATTATCTTTATTAAAATATTTTATTTATAAAATTTTTTATTTATTATTATATTTATCACTAATTTATTTATCATTAATTTATTATATATTTATTATATATTTATCATTATATTTACATTAATTATATTTATTTAAAAGAGGATTTTATTATTGTAACTTATCTTTATTTTAATTTATAAAAAAATTATATGAGTGAAATTATGAAAACTATTTTTGAGAAAACTGATGAAGGAGATTTTGTATCTACAGCTAGTGCTGAAGCTATTACAGATGGAATTTTTGCTGTTGCTATGACAATTTTAGTTTTAGCTATTCATGTTCCACTTAAAAATGAATTGATTTCAATGCTTCAATTGAATTCATATTTACAGGGATTTACGATTGATTTATTTTTATTTATTCTTTGTTTTTTAATTTTAGGATCTATTTGGATTGAGATAAGATTTTTACTTCATAATTTAGAGAAGATGGATAAAATATTCATGTGGTTGACATTATTAATTTTAATGTTTGTTGTTTTAGTTCCTGTTACATATCCTTTGATCAGTGACTTTGGATCAGAATTTGCAATTTTTAGATATTTATTTCATATAAATTTATTATTTATTGGTATCTTATTATTATCTCAGTATATTTATGCAGATAAAAAAGGATTTTTAAGTGATTTTGAAGATTATAATTATAAAAAGAGAACTGCACTTCTTTTCCCATTAATCGCATTTATGGCTTTGATTCTATCCTATTTTTTCTCATCTGGTAGTAGTATTATTTACTTTTTGCTATTTATCGATAATTTTATAGTTAAAATTCCAGAGTATATTAAATCTGATAAATAATAGGATATTAACTAATTAATTATTCTAAAAAGACTATATTTATATAATCAAAATCTTTATATATAACTTAACAACAAATAACAATTATATTAAATAATTAAGAATAAAAGAATTATCTATAAAGCTTTTTTGGAGATTGATATTTAATAGAATTAAAAATATTCAATTATATTCTATAAATATGGATACTATCAAAATTAGATGATTTTATAGCTATTTAATAGTTAAATTTAAATATAAATTAAATTATAATTAATATGGTATAATATTTAATAGGTGATTAACGTGAGCGGACAACAAGGTTATGTTCAAAGACCACTTGATGCATTAGGAAAAGCAACCAACTCTCCAGTTTTAATAAAACTAAAAGGAGATAGAGAATTCAGAGGAATACTAAAAAGTTTCGACTTACATATGAACTTAGTTCTTAATGATGCTGAAGAGCTAGAAAAAGGAGAAGTTACAAGAAGACTTGGAACTGTTCTTATTAGAGGGGATAATATAGTTTATATTTCACCTTAGTTTTTCTATTGCTATATAGGTATTATTAGTAACATATAATTATATAAGATCGTCTTTATATTATCGCATTATTATACATGAACATTTATATACAACTTTAATCAAATTTTATAATGATAAAAAGTTTATATAATTTTCAATTGTTTATATAAGTATTTTATATTTTAGAATTATATTAGCTTGAGCTATGCTATATCTTACATTAGTAAGCTACTTTAATTATTTTAAATAAATTTATTTAGTTTTAGCTTTAAGTTAATGAATTTATAGTTTTTCTATAAATATCTAATTCTATCTTATTTTGATTATCAAGTATATCATTAAGCATATAATATAATCAGTGTAATTAATTTAAATAAGGAGGAGATAATAATGAAAGGAACACCTTCAATGGGTAAAAAGAATAAAAAGACCCATATACGTTGTAGAAGATGTGGAAGAAATGCTTACCATGTCCGTAAAAAAGTTTGTGCTTCTTGTGGATTTGGAAAATCTAAAAGAATCAGAAGTTACAGCTGGCAAAATAAAAAATCAATAACTGGTCAAAGATTAAGATAATCTAGTTATTTTTAATTTATTTTTATTTATATTCTTTAATATTTATTTTTTATAATATTATCATTTTAGATATTATCATTTTTTTTATAATGTTTTTATTGTTTAATTTTTATTGTTTAGTTTTTTTATTTATTGGTATTTTTATTCTTTAATTATTTTAAAAATCTTAATATTTTAATTTTTAATAAAAAACCTATTTATATTATAAAAAATAATATTTAAATAGGTATACTAATGATTTAAATACTTATATTAATTATCTAAGTAGTATATTCATATAATTAAAAATATTATAATTAGGAATATTATAATTAAGAATATCATAATTAAGAACAATATAATTAAAAGTATGGTGGATTAAATGGATTTTAATAATGAAGATAATATTAATCATATAATCCAAACTATTAATAATGAAGATATTGAATCTAAAGACTATGATTCATTAATTATTAACTCTAAAAATTCTAATTTTAAGGTTAATAATAAATTTTCTGATTTTAGTATAAACGATAAAAATTCCAATGATACTAGGAATATTTCCCAAATTAACAATCAGAAAATTGATGAAAATGATAATCAAAAACCAGTTGATGTTAGAATTATTGTAGATGGACCTGAGGATTCAGAATTCCTATCAAAGGCTATAAAAAATATAAATTTATTCAATGATTTTAATATTATCATTTCTTCTATTATCACCACACAAAATGTTGAAATAGCTAAAAATGCTGTTTTAGGTGCAGATATTATTCTTATAGCTACTCATTCTGATGAAAATGGAAAAAATTCATTTTCAAATTTTTATCATGCTTTAAAAAATGATTTTAACTATGTTGAATATTTAAGTTTTCCAAAAGCTAGAGATATTGAGATAACTGATATAAAAAATGTTGAAAATGAGATTAAAAATTCAATTATTAGAGCAGGACTTGCTTCTATTTTTGATATAACTAATATTAATCAGGTTAGATCAGAACTTCTTAAGTTAGGCATTGAATTTGATAAATCAAAAGATGAAAATGATAAGGTATCTCTTGAAAATGATATGCTTGTTAAAGAGATTAATCAGCTTAAAAATGAAAATTTTGAATTGAATAATGAGATTAAAGATCTAAATGACCATATTGATGAAATTAAACTTGATTTCACTGATTTTAAATCTAGATATTCTAATATTCATACTAAAGATTTGTTAGAAGTTTTCCCAATTACAGAATTGTGGGTTGATGTTTTTAATGTTACTTTAACTGATGATGAAGTTGAAAAAGTGGTTATAGCTACTAATAAATTTAATCCTGAAAATATAATTGTTGGTCAGGGATATATTGGAGCTATTTCTAAGGAAGATGCAATTGATTGGCTTAAAATTGTTAAAACTGCATTAATATTTGTTGAAAATGATAATGATGAACTTCAAAGAGAAATTATAAAGTATTATAAAAAGAATAATGAGGGTACTGGTTATCATCAGAATAATCTTAATTCAAACAACTTTAAAAATAAGTATGATGATAATAAGTATAATGATGATAGCTATGATGATAATAAGTATAATGATGATAGCTATGAAGAGGACAAATACGAGGATAATATAAATAATGAAAATAAATATGATGAAGTTCTTGATGAAAATAGATATAAAGAAAGTAGTTATGATGATAGATATAAAAATAGTAATATGAAAGATAAAAATAATAATCAATATGATAATGCTGATGAGAATGATGATACTGATTATAATATAACTGACCAGTTTCAGAATTTTTGGGATTAATATTTTTATTTTTTATTTTCTCTTTATTTTCAATTTTAACAGCTTTTATAACTTTTAACCTATTTTTTAAGTTTCTATTTGCTTTTTAGGTTTGTGTCTATTGTTTGTCATATTAAAATTATTATATGTAAATGTTGAATATTCTATATAAATGATAACTAAATTAAATAACTTTAATTGAATAATATTAAAAATATTTATATTAGAAAAATGAAAATATTATATTATAATAATTTTTATAATATTACTTATATTATAAAATATTACTTTTATTATAATATTACTTTTATTATAATAATCTTTATTATGATATTTTTTATATTATAGTATTTTTAATTATAATAATTTTGATATGTTTTATAATAATATATTTTATAATAATTTTTATAATTATTTTTATAATTATTTTTATAATTATATTTATAATGTTTTTATTAATTGATATTTTTTATTAATTAATAATTTTCATTAATTTATTAGATAATAACTAAATAATTATTAATAAAATAATAATTAAATAATTAATAGTTAAATAATAATTGAATAATCAGACAATTAAATAATCATATAATTATTAAATAATCTACGGAGATTGTGATTTGAAAGATAAATGTGGTATTGTGGGTATCCACTCTAAAAATTCTTCTATAGATGTTTCATCTTCTATTTATTATGGTTTGCATGCACTACAGCATAGAGGTCAAGAATCTGCTGGAATGGCGACTTTTAATAGTGATAATATTAATGAAGGCACTTATGGTGATAAAAATGGTTTAAGCCATCACTGTGGTATGGGTCTTTTGATTGATGCTTTTAAAGGTGACATTATTAATGAATTAAATGGTGAAGTTGGTATTGGTCATGTAAGATATTCTACTACTGGTCAATCAAAATTTGAAAATTCTCAACCATTTGTGACTACTTTTAATGATTTTAGTATTGCTATAGCTCATAATGGAGATATAATCAATTCTGGTAGGCTAAGAAGAGAATTAATGGCTGAAGGTGTTGAGTTTACTTCGGATACTGATTCTGAAATTTTATGTCATCTTATTAAGAGGGAGTTTTTAAAAACTTCTGATATGATTGAAACCTTAGAAAATGTATCTAATATAATTATGGGTTCTTATTCTCTTGTTATTTTAGTTAATGGTGATCTTTATGCTATTCGTGATCCTGCTGCTATGAAACCATTAGCTATTGCTGAAAAAGATGATACTTTCATTGTAGCTTCTGAAACTGTTGCTTTTGATGTTATTGGGGCTAAATTTATACGTGATTTTAAGCCTGGAGAAATTATTTATTTTAAAGATAATAAGATTAATTCTCATATAATTTCTAAAGCTGATAAAACTAAAAATTCTCATTGTATGTTTGAGTATGTTTATTTTGCAAGACCTGATAGTACTATCGATGGAAAGAATGTTTATCAAGTTAGACTCAATATTGGTCGTGCATTGTTTGATAAATTTCCAATTGATGCTGATGTTGTAATGCCTGTTCCTGATTCTTCTATTCCTGCAGCTATTGGATATTCTAGAGCTTCTGGAATTCCTTATGGTGAGGGTCTTATTAAAAATAGATATGTTGGTAGAACTTTCATTATGCCTACTCAGGAAGAAAGAGAGTTAGCTGTTAAATTAAAGATGAATCCATTGGTTTCTGAACTTAAAGGTAAAAAAATTGTTCTTGTTGATGATAGTATTGTTCGTGGAACTACTTCTGAATCTTTAATAGAGATTATAAGAGAAGCTGGTGCAAAAGAAATTCATTTAATGATTGGTTGCCCGCCTGTTATAGCTCCTTGTTATTATGGTGTAGCAATGGCATCTAAAGATGAATTGATTGCAGCTAATAATTCTGTTGAGGAGATTAAGGAAAAACTGGGTGTTGATTCTTTGGGTTATATTTCTATTGAGGACCTTGTTGATTCAATTGGAATTCCGGCAGAAGAACTTTGCTTAGGCTGTATAAATGAGGAGTATCCTACTGAAATCCCTAGTGATTTAGAAGTAGAGAGTTATTATAAATTTTAGACTTTATATTTATTTAATTTTATTATTCTATTTTTATTAATTTTATTCAATTTTATTAATTTATTTATATTTTTATCTTTATTTTATTCTATTCTATTTTTATTAATTTTATTTAATTTTATTAATTTATTCATATTTTTATCTTTTATTTCTATTTTATTAGATTTTTATTCATATTTTCATTTTTATTTATTTGAATTTTATTTTCATAAGCTTCATTTTTATAATTTTTCATAATTTATTTTATTTTTATTAGATTTTTAAAGTTATTACTTTATTTTTGTAGTTATTATTTTATTTACTATTTATTATTGTAATTATATTCCTATTTAATACAATTTTTTCTTTATAAAAACAATAGCTATTTATATAACTAAGTTATATATTTTATAATTAATATTAATGATAAACTCATTTATATACTCAAATATTTATTATTTAAAAATATTTTGTTAGGTAGGGTATTTTTATATTAGAATATTTGTTATATTTGTATATTAAACAGAAAATCCTTTTAGAAATAAAATGGAATAGTTGGTGGCAAAATGCTTACATCTGTACAAAAAGAGATCCTTCAAACACTAATCAACTTGTATCAAACTTCCGATGGAAAATCTATAAAAGGTGAAGATATAGCTGAGGTTATGAATAGAAATCCTGGGACTATACGTAATCAAATGCAATCTTTAAGGAGTTTGAGCCTGGTTAAGGGAGTTCCTGGTCCTCGTGGAGGATATAAACCTACTATTGAAGCTTATCATACTTTAAATATTTCGGTGACTGATAATGAATCTAATGTTCCAATGTTTAAGGAAGGAAATCCTATTGAAGGAGTTTCAGTAGCTAAAATTGAATTTACTAGTATTCCAAATCCTGGGGAATGTGAAGCAGCTATAAAAGTTTTAGGCAGTATTAAAGATTTAAATCTAGGAGATACTGTTCGTATTGGTCCAACTCCTGTTAATAATTTGGGGATTATTGGGGAAATCGTTGGTAGAGATGATATGGATAATATACTTCTTTTAGATACAACTACTATTAGAAGCATTCCTAAAAAAGTTGTTAAAGAGATTGCATCATTAGATTTAGTCTTTTTAAATCCTGATGATACTATTAAAGAGGCATCTATACTTCTATCTGAAAAAGTTATTGATGGAGCTCCTGTAATTGAAAATAATAATATTATTGGAATTTTAACATTAAGCGATATTGTGTGGGCATTAGCTCAATCTAAAGAGTCTTTAACTGTTAAAGATATTATGCAAAAAGATGTTGTTACTATTAATCAAAATTTAAAGGTAGCTAATGCTGTTGAAACTATGTATAATAAAAATATTGGTAGGTTAATTTTAATAGATGATGATGGGATTCCAGTTGGTATTGTTACAAAAACTGATGTTGTAAATTCAATTACTAACTTAGAAGATTTTCCATTGATTAAGTTAAACAAGTAATTAAATTTTAATACTAAATCATTTTCAAATTAATACTGAATCATTTTTAAAATTATATTATTGAAAAGGGGCATGTCTATTTTTTTATAGGTAAACTTATTGATTTTTATAATGTTTATCTACCCTAAAAATTGATTTTTTTATAAGATATTTAATATTATTGTTATAATTATTATTTTTGGTGGTTAAAATGGATATTAATAATGAAGTAATTAAAATTCTTCAAAATAATAATATAAAGCCTATTTTATCAGGAGATCCAAGATTTCTTGCTACAATTAGAATTTATGAAGACGAAAACATTGAAAAAGTTTTAAGTGAATTAAAAACTCTTTTTGAAAATTTTGAAAACTATTCAATATGTTCTTCTTATATTGATCCTTGTTGTGCTCCCTCATTTGAAGAAATAAGATTTAAAATTACTTTATAATCAGATTCTATTCATAGAATATTTATAATTACATATTTATAGAATATTATTAACTAATAAATTAACTATTTAATTTAATATTTTAACTATTTAATCTAATATTGTACTTATTTATTTTTATTATATTTTTAATTATTTAATCTAGTATTGTACTTATTTGTTTTATTATATTTTTAATTATTTAATCTAGTATTGTACTTGTTTATTTTTATTATATTTTTAATTATTTAATTAAAAATTAATCTATTATTACTCTTTTCCTCTGACTATTTGAATTAATATTATAAAATTTATTATTAATATTAGTATCTATGAGATTATTATTTATAGTATTAACAACTTAAATAAAATCATGAAAATAGAAGTGAGTTTTCTCTACTTAATATTGTAATAAAATGAATATTATAATAAAAAGGATTGATTAGTTTATGATAATTGGGTTGATTTCAGATACATTTATTCCAGATAAAATAAGTAAATTGCCGTTAGAAGTATTAAATATTTTTGAAGGTGTGGATCTTATTATACATGCTGGGAATTTAGCTTCTATAGATGTTAAAAAAGATTTAGAAAAGATTGCTCCAGTTTTAGCTGTTCAAGGAGATAGAGACAGAGAATATGGTTTAAATCTTCCAAAAACTATTATAAGAAGTGTTGATGGGTTTAAAATTGGTGTGAATCATGGTGAAATTCACCCAAAAGGAGATACACAGCAATTATATTATTTAGCAGAAGAACTTGGTGTAGATGTTTTAATAAGTGGACATACTCATCAACCATTAATTGAGAGAATTGATAATATTCTTCTTTTAAACCCTGGAAGTCCTACTGCGCCAATTTTCAGTACTCCTACTGTAATGATATTAAAATTAGAAAACAATGAATTAGATGTTGAAGTAAAAAAAATCACATCTGAATAAGAAGTTATAGAAAGTTTTATCTATTATAAATTAATAAACATTTTCATTAGCTGTTAAAAATATTGAATGGTCTTTATTTTTTCATTTTTTCCTGATTTATATGGATATAATTCAATAAATAAATATATATCAAAAATATATATCAAAAATACATATTAAAAATATATATTAAAAATAGGTTAAAATTTAAAGTACAAACTATATTTTATAAGCTAAAAATCACATTATACTGTTTTTGCCTATTTTTTATTATTATATAAAAAAATTTATGTGATAAAATCTAATTTTATTGATGCTAATCATATAAAAAGCAAGTTTTAATTATTAAATTATCTTTAGAAAATATTATAATGTTTTTAGGTGATATATATTAACATGAAAATTATTTTATAATTATTAATTTAATAATTATTTATATTCATTTAATAATTGTTTATTTAATAATTATTTAATTTTATAATTTTTATATATTAATTATTAAAATTTTTATATTAATCATTAAATAAATTTAGCTATTATTAAATCTAATCATTTTAATTGAATACTTATGGAATATAATTATTAGCTATTTACATTATATTAATTTAGATTATTTAATTTACATTGTATTGATTTATTATATTATAATATACAAATTTTAAAAGGATAAATGATGTTTTTATATTATATGAATGTTTCAGATCTAAATTTTGAAGATTTAAAAAATTTTGTATCTGAAGATAGGCTGAAATATTCAAAAAAGTATTTTAATCAAAAAGACAGAATTTTGTCTATTAGTGGAGAAGTGTTATTAAGGTATATTTTAAGAAAAATAGAAATTTATAATCCTATTATTGTTAATGATTATTATGGTAAACCTTTTTTAAAAAATTTCCCTAATATTCATTTTAATATTTCTCATTGTGAAAAGTATGTCTTTTGCGGAGTATCAAATTATCCTATAGGTGTTGATATTGAATGTATCCATGATATAGATTTAAATATCGCTAAAACTCAATTTCATCCAAAAGAATATGAATATATAAATAATAGTAATGATAAAATAGAATCTTTTTTTGATATATGGGTTTTAAAAGAAAGTTATCTTAAGATGAAAGGAATAGGACTTAACTTAGGTTTAAAATCATTTTATATTAACATTGATGAAGATAAAGATAATATTATGTTATCGAAGTTTTACAATGATTATTTAAATAATCTAGAAGGAAATAATAAGTCTTCAAATAAAACTAAGGGTTTTTCTAAGAAAACTAATAATAAAATAAAAATTTTCAATGAATTACAAAATAGTGATAAAATAGAATCTAGAGATGAGATAATATTTAAATCATGGAATATTTTAGATTCTAAAGAGAATATTTATAAATTAGGAGTATGTTCATTAGAAAAAATAGATGAATTAAATTCAATTGACTTTAAGGAAATTTATAAACATTTGGGGTAGTATAATGCAGTTTTTTAATCTATCAAATGCTCAAAAAAGAACTATAGTAACTGAAATTGGAGAATCAGGAAATGATTCTTATGTTCTCTCATTTAAATACAAATTTCCTGTTGAAGATGAAAAATATGTGAAAATAGCCTTATCAGACATAATAAGAAAAAAATTCAACTTAAGAATTAAAAAAGATAATCAAATGGAATTTTCTCAATATTTCTCACAATTAGATCCAAAGATTGATAATCAATTATTTTATTATTATGATATGTCCATTGAAAAAGAAGATGAGATTAAGGAGTTTATATACCAATTTACAAAAACTGGGTTTGATGAAATCTTTGATTCTCCTCTCTATAGATTTGTTGTATTGAAAACTAGAAAAAATATCATTGTTTTAGGAAACGTACATCATATTTTAATGGATGGTACATCTATAAACATTCTTATAAAAAATCTTAAAAGCTATGTTAATAATTTAAAAAACAACCAATCTTATGAATTAACTTCTCCTTCTTATGAAAAGTATGTTAAGAAAGAAGAAAAATATCTATCTACTAAAAAATCTAAAGAAGATGAAAAGTATTGGGTTGATAGTCTAAAAAACTATTCTAGTAATTATTTTACATTAGATAATCTTAATGTTTCAAAACACGAGATATTATTAGAAGAAAACACTATAAAAAAATTAAAAGAAATATCCATAATAGAAAATGATAATATTTCTCCTTTTTTATTAGCATTATCTATATTATCTTTATATTTTTTTAAAAGTTCAAAATCAAAAGATTTAGTTTGGAATACTCCTTATCATGGTAGGGATTTTGGAGAAGATACACATAATATGTTAGGTATGTTTGTAAATATGATGCCTTTAAGATTAAAATATAAAGGTGAACTAACATTTAAAGATTATTTACTTTATGTAAAATCTGTTTTAAAAAAAGGTTTGTCTCATGGAAAATTGTCTTTTAACCTTTATACTCAAAAACTGCAAAAAATAGGAATTAATCCTGCTATGTTATCAATGTATTCCATTGTTTCAAATTCTTCTGATTCAGGAGTAGAATATATTTGGGAAAATGAAGAAAGCGAATTTCCATTACATATTCGAGTTAATTCATCTCTTAATGATAAAAATGGTTTACAATCTTTGTTTTTAGAATTTAATAAAGGATGTTATTCTCATAAAGCAATTATAGATATTTTAAATGGTATTAAAGAATTAATAAATGAAATTGCAGATAATCCTAATGAAAAATGTGGTAACTTTAAAGTTTTACAAAGCAGATTTTTCAGAGCAGAGAAATATTTTAAAAATATTGTTAAGAAATCTGATGGTGAAACATTTATTTCGCCTGATATCCAGATTAGAAAAGAAAATAAAGATATTAAAGAAAAAGAAATATCAATAAATAAAAATCTTATAAAAAACTTTTCTAAAAAGATAAAAATTTCTCCAAACGCCTTATTTTTAACTTCTACATTACTTACATTAAATAGATTTGTTTTTAATAAAAATATTTTAATTTCTAGAACTACAGAATCTAATGGGAAAATAATAGATTATCCTTTTGGTTTATTTATGGAAAGTGATAAAACTGTTAAAGAAATGTTAATTGAAGTTGAAGATGAACTGATTAAAAGTGAAGAATATAAATTCTTTCCATATGATAAAATATCAGGAGATAATATAGTTTTCCCAGATTTCAAGTATTATTTTGAAAATAAAGAGTATAGCTCTAAACATGATTACTTAGAGAATAGTAATGAAGTTAATAGTACTGAAGTTAATTTTAATGAAGTTAATAGTGATGAAGTTAATTTTAATGAAATTAATGATAAAATTAATAACTCTTCTAATAAAGCATATTTAATTATTAAATCAATAGATAATGATGAATACAAAGTCTCATTATATTATAACGCTGTGATTTACACAGAAAAACTAATGGAAACATTTATAAAAAGTATTGAGATTGTTTTAAAGAAATTTATCAATGATCAAAATGAAAAAATAGGTAATATATCTATTTTATCAGATAAAGACATAGAAAAAGAGAATAAAAGGCAGGAAGATTTTGAAGAAAATATTGTTGATGAACCATTATTGAATAAAGCTTTTGAAAATACTGTTAAGAATAATAATGATAAAATTGCACTCATTGCTTCTGATGGTGAATTTACATATGATGAATTAAATAAAAAAGCTAATCGCATAGCTAATGCATTGATAAAAAGGGGAGTTGGAATAGAAGATAAAATAATGTTCATGATGAATAGAGATAGTGATTTAATAGCTACTGTAATAGGTATTGTAAAGTCAGGAGCTACTTTTATTCCTATAGATCCAGAATATCCTAAAGATAGAATAGAAAATATTTTAGATGATAGTACTTCTAAATACATTGTAACTAATCAAAATACTAGTAAAGAAAATAAAAAAGAAAATAATAAACAAAATAATAAACAAAATAATAATAAATATTTAAAAAATCAAATTAGTATAAATGAACTTTTAAAAGAAACTGATGAGAGAAATCCAAACCCTAATATTAATGAAAACAATTTAGCTTATATCATATATACTTCAGGATCAACAGGGATTCCTAAGGGGGTAATGTTAACACATAAAGGTATTACAAATTATATATCAAACGATCCTCAAAATATTCCTATAAATTCTCTTTCTAATAAATCAACAAAATTTTTATCCTTAACTACTGTATCATTCATTGTATTTTTAAGAGAAATATTTGCAACAATGATCAATGGAGTTTCTGTGGTTTTTGCAAATGAAGAAGAATCTATTAATCCATTAAAACTTATTGAATTGATTAACAATACAAATCCTGATGCTTTTGGATCTACACCTTCTAGAATGTTACAATATCTCGAGCTTGAAAAAATAAGAAATGTAATGAAAAATTTCAAAGTGATTATAGTTGGTGGGGAGATGTTCCCATCAAAACTGTATAATACTCTTAAAAATTGTGCTGGTGCTGAAATATACAACTCATATGGGCCAACTGAGATTACAATTGCATCACATGGAAAATTGATGGAGAACGAGAATGTTTCTGAAGGAAAAACTCTTTTAAATGTCATTGATAGTATTAGAGATATTGATGGTAATCCTTTACCTCCAGGAGTTGTTGGAGAAGTTTATATTGGAGGTTCTGGAGTTGCAAGGGGATATTTAAATAATAAAAAGTTAACTGAAGAAAAATTCTTAGAAATTTCTGAAACTTCATACTATAAAACTGGAGATTTGGGTAAAAAAGATGAATTTGGAGAGTTATATGTTTCAGGAAGGGTAGATAGTCAAGTTAAAGTTAGAGGACTTAGAATTGAGGTTGGAGAGATAGAGTCAGTTATATCTAAAAATTCTAATATAAATTCTTTAGTAGTATGTGTTAAAGATGTAGATTCTGAAGAACATCTATGTGCATATTATACAAGTAAAAAAGAAATAGATATAAATGAATTAAGAGATATTACTGTAGATAAATTGCCAAAATATATGGTGCCATCCTATTTTATTCAATTAGAAAACTTTCCAATGACTCCAAATGGTAAAATAGATATTAGAAATTTACCCTTACCAGAAGAATCTGATTATGGTGTTGAAAATTTTGTAAATCCAGAAAATGAATTGGAAGAATCTATTTTTAATATTTGTTCAAATATAATGGGAAAAGCTAATTTTGGTGTTACAAATGATTTGTTTCAGATTGGTTTTACTTCTCTTTCTATTATTAAATTAATATCTAAAATTTCTGATGATTATGGAGTTGAACTTAATTTAGTAAGTATAATGAGAGAAGGAACAATTAGAAAAATATCTCAAGAAATTTTAAAAGCATCTCCTAGTGAAGAACTAATTTTTAAAGATGATAAAATATATTCTTTAACTCAAAATCAGCTAGGTGTCTATTTTGATTGCATTAAAAATCAGGATACTCTAATTTATAATATGCCAAAATGTATTCGTTTAAATAAAAATAAGGATCTATTTGATTTATCTAATATTAATACTTCTAATATTAATACTAATGATTCATATATAAATGCTTCAAAACTAAAAAATGTGATTTTAAAAGCTATTGAGAAACACTCCTTTATGAAAACTCACCTTTATCTTAATAATGGAAAAATATACCAAAGAAAGAATGATAATTTAAAAGTTGATATTGAGATTCATAAAGGAACTGTAGATAAAAAGATTAAAAAGAATTTTATAAAACCATTTGATTTATTTAAAGGTCCTTTATTTAGATTTGAAATATATGAGGATGAGAATGAAGTTTTTTTACTTTGGGATTGTCATCATATAATTTCTGATGGATTTTCAACAATAATTTTCCTTAAAGATTTAGCTAAATTATATGAAGGAAAGAACGTTGAAATAGAAAAATATACTGGATTTGATTTGGCTTTAGAAGAATCTGAAATTGAAAAATCAGATTTATATAATGAAGCAGAAAATTATTTTGATAATAGAATGTGTGATTTTGAGGGTGAAACAGGACTTACACCAGATATTAATGGAAAAGAAAATGATGGTTTATTGAAAGAAAAATCTTTTAGTTTAAATAAAGATAGGGTTGAAACATTTTGTAAAAATAATTCAATTACCCCTAACATCTTTTTCATGGGAGTTATATTATTTAGTTTAAGTAAACATTCTTATAACAAAGATATTTTGATTTCTACTATTTCGAATGGTAGAAGTAAGATAAAATATCAAAAAACATTTGCTATGATGGTTAGAACATTAGCAATAGTATCTAATATTGATAGTGAAAAAACTGTAATTGAATTCATGAAAATTCTCGAAGATGAGTTTTTAAATACTATAAATTATGAATCATATCCATTTACAAAGATTTCGGATAAATATGGAATATATCCAGATATATTTTATGCATATCAAGCAGGACTAGTTGAAAATATAAACATTAATGGCTATGGAATGGGTTTAGAGATATTAGACATAGAAAAACCTAAATTTAAATTATCAATTATAATTGAAGATAAATTTAATGAAGATAATCTCAATGAAGATCAATTTAGGATAGTTTCAAAATACAATAATGCATTGTATAGTGAAGATCTTATAAATGGATTTAATAAGGGTTTATCTATTATTATAAAAAAATTTATTGAAAATCCTAATAGTTATCTTAAAAATATATCTATTTTATCTGAAAAAGAACAGATATACATAGAAAATGAAGAGAAGAGTTTTAAATTAAAACCTGTAAAAGAACAGCTATTAAATATAATTTTCCAAAATATAGTTGAGGAAAATAAGGATAAGATAGCCTTAATTGCTGAAGATGGAGAATTAAGCTATGATGAATTAAATAAGAAATCTAATAGAATAGCCAATGCTTTAATAAAATTAGGTGTTAAAGCTGAAGATAAAATAATGTTTATGCTAAAAAGAGATAGTAATTTAATAGCTACTATACTAGGAATAATTAAATCGGGTGCAGGATTTATACCTATAGACCCAGAATATCCTGAGGATAGGATAAAACATGTTTTAAATGATAGTGAATCAAAATATATTATAACCAAAGAAGATTTACCAAATAAGTTAAATATCGATGATCTTTTAAAAGAAACTAATGAAAGAAATCCAAATCCTATTTTAACTCCAAAAAACTTAGCTTATAGTATTTATACTTCTGGTTCTACAGGAAAACCAAAAGGAGTAATTTTAACCCATGAAAACATAGCTAATTATATATTTCCTAATAAAGAAAATTGTTTTGTCTATTCCTTAAATAAAATGTCCAATCGAATGCTTTCTATAACTACTGTTGCTTTCGATGTATTTTTACATGAAGTTTTTGTAACTTTAATGAATGGATTGACCTTAGTTTTTGCTAATGATGAAGAGTCTAAAAATCCTTTAGAACTTGCTAAACTATTTGAAAAAACTGGAGCTGATTCTTTTAGTGCAACACCTTCTAGGATGCTACAATATTTAGAGTTTGATAGGATTAAAAAGTCAATTTCCCAGTGTAAAATTATAAGTCTTGCTGGTGAAAATTATCCTTTAAATTTACATAAAATAATCAAAAAGTATAGTGATGCAGAAATATACAATGTTTATGGGCCAACTGAAACAACTATTTCTTGTAATACAAAATGTGTTGATAATGAGGATATTACTGTTGGAAAACCACTATTTAATGTTATAGAATCTGTTATGGATATAGATGGAAATCCATTACCTCCAGGAATTGTTGGAGAGTTATATGTAGGTGGTGCTGGAGTAGCTAGAGGTTATTGGAATAGAAAAGAATTAACCGATGAGAAGTTTATATATAGAAATAATATTCGATATTATAGAACAGGAGACTTTGCAAAGAAAAAGGATAATGGAGAATATTATATTTTAGGACGAATGGATAATCAAATAAAACTTAGAGGACTTAGGATTGAAATTGGTGAGATAGAAAATGTTATATCAGATTATGAAGGAGTAAAACGAGTCATT